>JALFPC010000084.1 GCA_022782305.1 Prevotella sp.
CCGTTTGTAATAAACGAAATTAGCCGTCTTATCATTAGATAAAACGGCTAATTATTAGTTTTATTGTATCTTTATTTCTGAAAGTGCATTATTTCTTGCCGAAATAGCGCTCATAGAGACCCATGAAGCCAGCGCAGTGGCGAGCCTCGTCTTTAGCCATCTCATGCACGGTGTCGTGAGTAGCATCCATGCCAGCAGCCTTGGCATTCTTGGCAATGCGGAACTTGTCCTCGCATGCACCCTTCTCAGCAGCTATACGAGCCTCGAGGTTAGCCTTGGTATCTTTTAGCACATCTCCAAGAAGTTCAGCGAATTTTGAAGCATGCTCAGCCTCTTCGAAAGCATAACGCTTGTAAGCCTCAGCAATCTCTGGGTAACCCTCACGGTCTGCCTGGCGACTCATGGCCAGATACATGCCAACCTCACAGCACTCACCATTGAAATGAGTTTCGAGGTCTTTGATCATCTCTGCTGTAGCACCCTCATTGCGTGCTGCTCCAAGAGTATGTACTGTAGCGAATGTAACCTCGCCAGAATCGGCCATTTCAGTGAACTTAGATGCTGGTGCCTTGCACAATGGGCATGCCTCTGGTGCAGCATCTCCTTCGTATACGTAACCGCATACACTGCAAATAAATTTCTTCTTCATAATAATATGTATTAAGTATTATAAGTAATTAATTGTTTATGTCTACTGCAAATTTAGTAATAATTCTCTGATTATGCAAATATTTGCACGTTTTTTTAAGAATAAATCACTTATTTCCACTCTGCACCCTGACGCATCACGAATTTTATTTTCTTATTTGCGGGCACATCAGGTTTTTGCCATGAGCCACCAAACATCTGTATGGTCGTTTTCTTGTTTGCAGGCGCATTGTCTACAGCCTCCTGTGGAGTGAAATAGTCGCCTATGCCATTGGATGCCACCGACAAGTCGTACGACACAAGATGCTTACGTAGTTGCTTTATCTCCTTGCCCACAGCCTCTGCCATGAGTTTGGCCACCACATGAGCACCATATACATTATAATGAGTGTTGTCTTGGCGACCCTTTGGAATGGATGGTTCCTCTCCAGGTAAAAACCACATGTGTAGTTTCTTGGAAGCCTCGCGCCCCAATCCTTGCTCCAGATCATGAGTTAACTGGTTGGCATTTATGAATGTCACACCCATCTCCTTTGCCACGTTCATGGGCGAATATCGATAGTCGCCATGTGTGTCATATAGTGTATCTCCCTCTTCGGGCTTTACTTTTGCTCCTGTTGTTTTGCGCAGTGCTTCGTCATCGTCATTCTTAGGTGTTTGTTTAAAGAAATTGCGCCTCACCACGCAACTGAACAGTACAGGTGTTGCCCCCTTTTCCCTGCTCTCGCGCACAAATTTCCTTAGGTTCTCATCAAAGGTGGTGCCGGGATCGGTATGGCGGTCAGCCTTGGGTTTCTCGTCGTTATGTCCAAATTGTATGAAGACATAGTCGCCAGGACGTATCTTGTCGAGCACTGTCTGCCATCTGCCCTCATTTATGAAACTCTTGGATGAGCGTCCGTTTACTGCATGATTATCTATGCGCACTCCATCGTCAAAATAACACTGAAGAGCCATTCCCCACCCTCTTTCCTTATTGCCGTTTTTTATCGATTTGTTAGCCATGGTAGAGTCGCCTATCATAAAGATAGTGATCACCTTATCAGCCTTAAATGATGTGAGCACTAAGAAGAGAGCTGCCACCATAAACATCTTATGAAATAATCTGTTTGTCATATCTTTTGGAGATTACGTGTTATTTAATCAAGGATTCCAATTCGTCGAAAGCCACTGTCTGTTGCTCTCCTGTAACCATATTTTTGAGTGACACCTGCGATGTTGCCATCTCGTTTTCGCCCACCATGGCCACAAAGGGAATATTTTTGGCATTGGCGTATGCCATCTGCTTTTTCATCTTGGTATTGTCAGGATAGATCTCCACGGCGATGCCATTGCGGCGCAGAGCAGAGGCGAGTTGCATGCAGCAGGCTGTTTCCTTTTCTCCGAAATTGACAAACATCACCCTTGTGGTCTCGATGGTATCCTCGGGGTATAGGTTGAGAGCATTGAGCACATCATATATGCGGTCAGCACCGAAGGAGATGCCCACTCCGCTCAGCCCTGGCATTCCGAAGATGCCTGTAAGGTTGTCATATCGCCCGCCTCCTGAGATGCTACCCATAGGAGTATCGAGGGCTTTCACCTCAAAGATAGCTCCAGTATAATAGTTGAGTCCACGTGCCAGTGTTATATCAAACTGAACCTCGTTGTTGAGTTTGAGGGCATCAAGGGCTTTGAAAATAAACCTTGTTTCCTCCACTCCTATCATGCCTATCTCGCTGTTAGCCAGCACCTGTTCTATCACCTTCAGTTTGTCTTCATTGCTACCGCTGAGGGTAATGATAGGTTGCAATTTCTCTATTGCCTCTGCGGAGATACCGTTGGCTGCCAGTTCCTCGTTAACCTTTTCAAGTCCTATTTTGTCGAGTTTATCTATTGCCACGGTAATGTCTACAATTTTGTCTGCAGCACCTATCACCTCGGCTATACCGGTAAGTATCTTGCGGTTATTAATCTTTATCTGCACCCGAATGCCGAAACTTGTAAACACGGCATCTTCCATCTGCATGAGTTCAATCTCGTTGATTAGCGAGTCGCTTCCCACTATGTCGGCATCGCACTGGTAGAACTCTCTGTATCGTCCCTTCTGCGGTCTGTCTGCTCTCCACACGGGTTGTATCTGATATCGTTTGAAGGGTAGTTGCAGTTCATCTCGGTGCATCACCACATATCTGGCAAAAGGCACTGTGAGATCATATCTCAATCCTTTTTCGCATAGTAGTGCTGCCAGATGAAGCGAGTCACGTTTGGTAAGTTCTTCATCAGAGATTTTGTTGAGATAGTCGCCGCTGTTTAGAATCTTAAACAAGAGTTTGTCTCCCTCTTCTCCATATTTGCCCATTAGGGTTTGGAGTGTTTCCATCGAAGGAGTTTCAATCTGTTGAAATCCAAATCTTTTGAATGTCTGCTTGATGGTATCAAAGATATAGTTACGCCTTGACATTTCTGCAGGCGAGAAGTCTCTGGTGCCCTTAGGTATGCTTGGTTTCTGTGCCATTATTTTCTTACGATTGTTTGTTCACGGTCTGGACCGATAGAGATTATCTTAATAGGTGTTTGCAGTTGGTTTTCAAGGAATTTGACATAGTCGTTAAATTCTTTTGGAAATTGGCTTTCGTCAGTCATCTTGGTCATGTCGGTATTCCATCCGGGCAGTTCCTCATACACTGGTTCAATGTCATCCTCGATATTATAAGGGAAATAATCTATCACCTGTCCGTGATGTTTGTAAGCCACGCAAGCCTTTATGGTCTTGAATGCGTCGAGCACGTCGCTTTTCATCATGATTAGTTGTGTCACTCCATTCACCATCACGGCATATCTCAGCGCCACCAGGTCTATCCATCCGCATCTCCTTTCGCGTCCTGTCACAGCACCATATTCATGTCCAAGTTGCCTCAGGGTGCTACCTGTCTCGTCGAAGAGTTCTGTTGGGAAAGGCCCTGCTCCCACACGTGTGCAGTATGCTTTCATAATACCATACACATCGCCTATTTTGTTTGGTCCGATACCCAGTCCCGTGCATGCTCCAGCGCAGATAGTGTTTGATGATGTTACGAAGGGATAACTACCAAAGTCCACATCAAGCATGGTGCCCTGTGCACCTTCGCAGAGCACGCTCTTACCTTCTTTGAGCAGGTTGTTGATCACATGCTCCGAGTCAATAATCTGGAACTGGCGCATATATGCTATACCCTCCATCCATTTCTTCTCTACCTCGGTAATATCATAGTCATAGTTCATCGACTTTAGGATCTGCTCGTGTCTGGCTTTGCACTGTGCATACTTAGTCTCGAAATTCTCAAAGATGTCGCCCACTCTAAGTCCGTTGCGCGAAATTTTGTCTGTATATGTAGGACCAATGCCCTTGCCTGTTGTTCCCACCTTGCTTTTTCCTTTGGCAGCCTCATAGGCAGCATCGAGCACTCGGTGTGTTGGCATGATGAGGTGTGCTTTGCGCGAGATACATAGTCTGTTTTTGAGATCATGACCGCTTTCTTCCAGTGCCTTGGCTTCCTCCATGAAGAGGTCAGGAGCCAACACCACACCATTTCCGATGATATTGGTCTTGCCACCCTGGAAGATACCGGAAGGGATGCTTCTCAGTACATATTTCTCGCCGTTGAACTCAAGGGTATGTCCAGCATTGGGACCACCTTGGAAACGTGCAATCACATCATAGTTGGGAGTGAGCACATCCACAACCTTTCCTTTTCCCTCATCGCCCCACTGCAATCCGAGCAGGACGTCAACTTTTCCTTGTTTCATTTCTTATTTGTATTTTTGTTTTGTTTTCTTATTGCTGATTTCTTTCTTGTCATATTGGCCTGGCAGGTGCTGCAAACGCCATATACATATAGCGTAAACCCATCGGTGCGGAATCGTTTGAGATGTAGGTCTGCCATAATGGAAGTAATCTCTGGCGATTTAAATTCCGACACCTTGCCGCATATAGTACACAACTGATGGCAATGGTTTGATGTGATATTGCAAACCTCATATTTCGTTTTACCCTGAAAGCGGTGTCTCACCATCAGCCTAAGCATGATAAACAGTTTGACTGTATTATATATGGTGGCTCTGCTCACTTTGAAATGGGTCTCTTTATCGAGTTTTTCCTGCAGTTCATCTATTGTGAAATGGCTTTTGAACTCGCATGCTGCATCCAGGATATGGTATCTCTCTGATGTCTTGCGCATGCTATTAAGCGCAAGATATTCATCCAGTTTTTTTCTTGCAGTGTCCTTGATGCTATCTTTCATACCATTTTGCTTGTGCCTACATGTATTTTTGCTAATGCCCTACAAAGTTAATACTATTTTCAGTATTAACCAAATAAAAGTGTGATTATGTGATGATAAAATTCTACTAATTATTATTTGTCATGTTCTTTTAACCATGATTTAAGGTGGGTTCTATAAATTCCCACCTTAAAAGAAATCAATGCCGCATCTTTTCATTGCTGTGTCAGCCAAACGCTCATAAACGAGCGCAAGGTCTGCAAATCTGCGCATACTGGCCATGGCTGCTTTTCTCACGTTCATGCTTCCTCCCATTATGGCCGCCTGTGCCTGGTCTATATATTCGTTTATGCCACGTTCGTTTGGTTCCTGCCCGTTCATAAACAGTCGTGCAAGTATATGGAAGCCGCAAATCTGCTGCATCTCATTCTCTGATGCCATCCATTTATACGCCATGTCGGGAGCGTATGGCAGTTTGCAGAAGAGATACATAGAAGCCAGCTCTGCCAATTCAGTGTTGTTGATCTGCTCCATCCACAGTTCGGCCAATTGTCTGCTCATCTCATCGGCAGGCATGGTCATCAGAGCCAGTATTTTGCATTCGCGCACGTTGTCTTTCCACAGTTCCACTGCCAGGTCGTGGTTATACCCCATCTCCTTAGCCTTAGCCTTTAGCATGGGTATAGAAGCCCCCCAGTTTACGTGATAGTTAGCCCCTTTGTCGCGCATTGATTGCGAGGTTACTCCATCCATCATAAGTCTGAACGAGCGTTTTATTTCCTTTGCCTTTTCTATTATGTCTGCATCCATATCTTAGATTGTTTCTTTTGAATTGCAATGCAACAATATCCTGTAGTAATATCATATAACAAGCCGGCGGGTTGGGCCGGCTTGATATTGTTGGTATTATTTCAGAAATATTGTCAGATAATTATTTGTTAGTAGGAATTTAGATAATCCACCTAATATAATTAGCGGTTAACCGTTCAGAGTTCTTTAGCGGCAAAAGATTTCTTCTTTGCATCCTGTGAGTTCTGTGTGAGGTGTTTGATGCGGTATTCCCTTGGTGTCATTTTCATTATCTTGTAGAAGGAAGCATAGAAAGACTGGCGGTTAGAAAATCCTACCATGTCGCTCACCTGTTCCATCTTCAAGCCCTGATAACGTTTGTCCACAAGCACATCCATAGCATCCTCAATGCGGTACTTGTTGACAAAAGAGGTATAGTTCATGTGAAATTTTACGTTTACCACGGCCGAAACATATCTTGTGTTGGTGCCCAAATCCTCAGCCAATTGCTTTGCAGAATAGTTTTTGTCTTTATATTTCTTCTGCATAACAATAATGTTTAAGATTTTCTCTTTCATCTCGTCCATGAGTTTAGGGCTAACCAAACTTCTGTAAGCTGCATCCTTTTCTTTTTTTTCTGTGATATTATACTTTGCCATAACCTATTGATTATTGTGTTTTCTTTTCGGGGTGCAAATGTACAATATTTTATCCGATTACACCAACAATATTTGAATTATTTTCTAAAAAAAAATTAACCAAATATAGCGATTTATATATAATCGGCTGATACACAACTGATTGTATAATAATCTTAGATTAAATTATTATGTCAAGAAAAATACAGATACAGACAAAAGCATAGTCAATAGTCGTGTTTGGATATGTCTGCATCCATATTCTTCTCCATATAATTCATTTCTTTCACTATCCGCCTCTGTCTTTTTTTCATATATGGACTTGGTGCAGCCGAGTTGAATTTGCGTGGATTGGGCAGTGTGGCTGCAATGAGTGCACACTGTTTGCGTGTGAGTTGCGAGGCCTTACATCCGAAATGCTCTTGTGCCACTGCCTCTGCGCCATATATGCCATTGCCCATCTCTATGCTATTGAGATATACCTCCATGATGCGCTGCTTGCTCCACAGTGCTTCTATGAGGAAGGTGAAATAGGTTTCCAATCCTTTGCGCAACCATGTGCGCCCTGGCCAGAGAAACACGTTTTTGGCTGTTTGCTGACTTATGGTGCTTGCACCACGCTTGCGCTTGCCCTCTCGGTTTTCTTTAGCTGCTTGCTGAATGGCATCAAAATCAAAGCCATGGTGCATGAGAAAACGCTGGTCTTCACTCGACATCACTGCCAGAGGCATATCCTCGGACATCTCGTCTATGCTCACCCAATGGTGTTTAAGTTTGATGCTCTCGCCCGAAGTAATCTGCTGCCCCACCCTTATAAACATGAGTGGAGTGAAATAGACAGGCATGAAACGCAATGTCACAACAGCAAGGATGGTGGAGCCAAAAAAGGCTACCACCATCCATTTTACTATTGTTTTTAGCTTACTGATGATAATCATTCTTTATGATAGAAATGATTGTCGTCTGATTATTTTTCTGAACCCTCCTCAGCAGCTTTGATCATGGCCTCGCTGGCATACATGTATACCTCCACGCGGCGGTTCTGCTTGCGGCCCTCTACTGTTGAGTTGTCGGCTACTGGGTTTGTTGAACCTTGTCCCTCAACGGTACGGATCTGAGCTGCATTCACACCGCAAGACTTAAGATAAGTGCTCACGCTGCTGGCGCGCTTCTCAGAGAGTGGGTTGTTGATGGCATCAGTACCGGTATTGTCGGTATGACCATATATAGCCACGTCGCAATCGCTGTTCTGCTTCAATACATCAGCAAATTTTTTCAGAGATGTCTTGGCAGCAGCATTAAGGGTTGACTGGTTGGTACTGAAAAGGATACCAGAATCGAATGATACCTTTACAGCAGCCAAACCATTGGCATCGGTAACACCCTGAACCTTAGCATTCTCAACAGCAGCAGCTTGAGCCTTAACCTTGTCCATTCTATTGCCGATAATGGCACCTGCACCAGCACCCACAGCACCACCAATAGCGGCACCTACTGCTGTGTTGCCTGCCAACTTACCTATAATGCCACCTACTACAGCACCACCTCCAGCACCTATGGCGAGGCCCTTCTGTGTGTTGTTACAACCGGTCAGGACAATACCCAAACCAAGTACTACTGATAATAGTTTAATCTTCTTCATTGTGTGTAAAGTGTTTTGATTTTGTTATGATTGAAATACTTGTTTTCTACGTGTTCGGAGTGCAAAGTTATGAAAAAATGCGTAAAGTGTCAAAGGAATGGCAAAAAAGTTGCGCTCATACTACCTTTTTTATTATTTATTTTGTAATTTTGCACGCAATAAATTTATTTTTTAGCATCAAAATGGCAAAAGAACTAAAAGAATTGACTAAAAGGGCTGATAATTACAGCCAGTGGTATAATGATCTGGTGACCAAGGCAGACCTTGCCGAGCAGTCAGCAGTCAGAGGATGCATGGTTATCAAACCATACGGTTATGCAATTTGGGAAAAAATGCAGCGTCAACTCGACGACATGTTCAAGCAGACTGGCGTGCAAAACGCATACTTCCCACTGCTCATCCCAAAATCATTCCTCTCAAGAGAGGCAGAGCACGTGGAAGGCTTTGCCAAGGAGTGCGCCGTGGTAACACACTACAGACTGCGTGCCAAAGAGGACAAGAGTGGAGTGGAAGTAGACCCCAACGCAAAACTCGAAGAGGAACTCATCGTACGTCCAACCTCAGAAACCATTATATGGAACACTTACAAAAATTGGATCCATTCTTGGCGCGACCTGCCACTGATGTGCAATCAGTGGTGCAACGTGATGAGATGGGAGATGCGCACACGACCCTTCCTGCGCACAAGCGAGTTTCTCTGGCAGGAGGGACACACCGCACATGCCACCAAAGAGGAGGCTGAGGCTGAGGCACAGAAGATGCTCAAGGTGTATGCCGAATTTGCAGAGAAATGGATGGCTGTGCCAGTGCTACAGGGTGTGAAGAGCGAAACAGAGCGCTTTGCCGGTGCACTCGACACTTATACCATAGAGGCAATGATGCAAGACGGTAAGGCACTGCAGAGCGGCACCAGTCACTTCCTCGGACAAAACTTCGCAAAGGCTTTCGATGTTACATACCTCAACAAGGAGAACAAACCGGAGTATGTGTGGGCCACATCATGGGGCGTCAGCACTCGTCTCATCGGTGCCCTCATCATGACACACTCCGACGATAACGGACTGGTTCTACCACCACGACTCGCTCCTATTCAGGTGGTCATCATTCCTATCAGCAAGGGAAACGAGCAACTGCAGGCCATCACCAACAAGCTCCAACCTATCATCGACGCTCTCAGAGACAAGGGCATAAGCGTTAAATATGACGACAGCGACAACAAACGTCCTGGTTTCAAGTTCGCCGACTATGAACTCAAGGGTGTGCCTGTAAGATTGGTTATGGGTGGTCGCGACCTCGAAAATGGTACTCTCGAGGTGATGCGCCGCGATACTCTCGAAAAGGAGACCGTTTCCATCGATGGCATCGTGGAATATGTTGAGAATCTGCTTGTCAAGATTCAAGATAACATCTTCGACAAAGCGCGCAAATACCGTGATGAGCGAGTATATGAGTGCGACAACTATGAGGAGTTCAAAGAGCGCATTCAAAATGGCGGCTTCTTCCTCTGCCATTGGGACGGCACTGCCGAGACAGAGGCAAAGATCAAGGAGGAGACCCAGGCCACCATTCGTTGTGTGCCCTTCGATTACGAGCAGACTCCTGGCGTAGACATGGTTAGCGGCAAGCCAGCCAAATATCGTGTCATCATTGCCAAGAGCTACTAATATACATTTGTAATATCCATTTATTATTACATAACGATAATTGTTTTTCATTTTATGTGCTGCGGAGTATATCGTTTACTCCGCAGCATATTTTTTATCAGCCTGCATGAGCGGCACCCTTCCTTCCGTTTGGAATATATTGTTATTGATTTTATGTGAGCGGTATGATTTATCTGAAGATTATTTCCTGTTTCTCATAATCCATCGAGTCGATGATAGCAATAGACTCGAGATGGTACCCCTCGCTGCGCAGGATAGCACCACCCTGTTGCTGGCCTTTTTCTATAGCAACACCAATGCCCACTACCTCGCCGCCAGCCTGTTTAACCAGACTTATCAGCGCCTTGCAGGCCTGACCATCGGCAAGGAAGTCATCTACGATGAGCACCTTGTCATCAGGGGTGAGATAAGGTTGCGATACAAACACATTGTTGAAACACTTGTGGGTAAAGGAGTAAGCCTTGGCCACATACTTGTCGTCGGTGCTGTTGGCCGTCTGACTCTTCTTGGCAAACACCACAGGCACATCATAGAGGTCTCCCAAGAGCGTGGCGATGGCTATGCCACTGGCCTCAATGGTCAGAATCTTGTTCACTTGTTTGCCACGGAATCGACGTTTGAACTCATAGGCTATCTGGCGGATAATATCCACATCAATCTGATGATTGAGAAAGTTGTCTACCTTCAGAATGTTGCCTCTCTTGATGACACCATCTTCTAAGATCTTTTCTTCAAGAAAATTCATTATACTTATGCTTATTTTTATTGGTAAGAAATCACGGAATCCGAACCTTTACCGTTCATCACATTGACAGTTTAGAGCAGAATCCATTAGTAAATCCGCCCCAAAATTACTAATAATCTCAGAAACGAGAAAACATAATACTTGTTTTTTAATGGTTATATCATCTTACCCTTTACTACTTATTACGCTTTTGACATAGTTCTAAAAATTTTTAGTTAAACAATTCAAGTTTTACAAGTTGAATCAGAGAATAAGGGCAAGCGTTCAAGGCACGCCCCGAAGGGGCAACGAGCACATAGCCCAGGGCATCGCTCTGGGTATGATGTAGCGATGAAGTGCGCCCTGCTAAGGGCAAAAGCATTATCGTGCAAGCGTTTATAGAGACGCTTTTGCCCTTTCAGGGCGCAATAGCGGTGGCTAATCTACCCAGGGCGATGCCCTGGGCTATGTGCTTGCTGGGCCTTCAGCCCGCTCCTTAAACGCTTGTCAGCTACAAGTGAAAACTTAAGAAACTTGAATTAAACAATAATTGATTTCACACTTCAAAGATACGAAATTGCAAAAAGGCAAAGTGTCCAAGAGTGTCCAAGAGTGTCCAAGAGTGTCCATAACTGCAAAAAGAATTTTATAACAGTTGTTATTACATCACAAGAATAACTGTTCTTGTATCACAAGAATAACTGTTCTTATACCACAATAATAACTGTTCTTGTATCACAAGAATAACTGTTCTTATACCCTAAGAATAACTATTCTTGTACCCTAATAATAACTATTCTTGTGATGTAAGAACAGTTATTCTTGTAATATAACGTGAGTTCGAACTCACGTTAATTATCTCCTTACAAGCCCTACAACCTTGCTATTTCCCTCTGCCCTGACTACATATACGCCAGGAGAAAGCTCTGCCTCGCATTTGCCAAGGAATGGAGTGGCACGATGGCGGAGTATGCCATCGGTGGTGTAGAAGAGGACATCGGAATCTGTGGAGAGACCACAGACCGACACATGGCAATGGTTGATGGATATTGTCCATCTGGCACTGTTTTCATCACGTTCACCGATGTCAGGACGCGCACCGCCGATTGTCAATGAGAATCTACCTGTGGTAAGCACCGGGGATGCAGGATTTTCGCCTGTTGTAATCTCGGCAGTATAATCATCTTCCATAAGATTCGTTACAATGCCCGTTTGATAGTCCTTTAGCCATACCTCGGTGGTGGCGGGTGAAACGCCTGCACTCCTATCGAGCGAGAAGATGTAACGACCGGTTGAGCCAACCCTCGTAGCCAAGGATATTTCCTTTTCAACAGGAGCAGCACCAGACAAAGACATCATCTCGCCGCCAGCGCCACATACGGCTATGTCGGGGATAGAGGGATTCATCGACATGAACTTCGCTCCGTCGCGGTTGATGGAATATACCAAGGATGCATACTCGTCGGAGGTGTTATCCACTGGCTGCAGACTGACAACGCCAGCCGCATGTGAAACGCCCACGCTCCTATAGGCATCCTCACCTGTTGCATCTGCGGAAGACAAGGAGATGTTGAGGGCGTAACGGGTGCTGGCCGTGTTAATAGAAGCAGAAGAGGTATAGAAGAGCTGGGCAAAGTGGAGATGCTCCTTGTCGTTGATGGTTGCCGTCTGAGTGAAGAAGGCTTCTCCGGGCGAGAGTGTGTTATTATCAGAAGATGCCCACGATTGCTTCGTCACATAGCTTCCATTGGGTTTCATAGTGTATATGATATGCGGCACATTCATGGCATACGAGCCATCTTCCATCTGTTGGGATATTGGATATGCGCTAATGAGATATGGCATGCCCTTGAGGTTCCATCCCATATTATATACAGAGGTGAAGT
>JALFPC010000101.1 GCA_022782305.1 Prevotella sp.
AACTTCGGTGAGTTTATGGGCGGCGACTACCTGCAGTAAGAACAAACATACGCAAGGTGCCACGTTGGCCTGTATATGCAATAGAATATCTGGCAGGAAGACGATAATAAGTGGAATACTAAATGTCGGATGACCCTTATATATAATATGTACGCGCGCCTACGTGTGGATAAGTTATGCCACTGAACATTTGAACATTTGAACATTTTTTCTCTATGGTATAAGAACGGTTATTCTTAGGGTACAAGAACAGTTATTCTTGTGGTATAAGAATAGTTATTCTTGTGGTACAAAAACAGTTATTCTTGTGGTACAAGAACCGTTATTCTTGTGATGCAAGAACCGTTATTCTTGTGATGTAAGAACAACAGCTAATGATATGGATGTATCATTAGCTGTTTGTTTTTTATTATGAAACGAATAAATCGCTGATAGATATTCGGTAATCAATGCGATTATGAATGAATACTAACCGCTATTCTTTTTCCTTAATAATTTCCTCTGCCTTTGCGAGAGCCAGGTTTATATGGCTGCAGATGTTTTCTTTGCCAAGCGTCTTGTAGAAGCCCGCATGCTCGAGCACACGCTCTACATTGGGATTTACTCCCGACAATACAACCTGTATGCCTTCCTTACGACTCATCTCGCAGAGATTGGTGAGATTGTGGATGCCCGTGGAGTCAACAAACGGCACCTTGCGCATCCTAATAATACGCACCTTGGGACGGTCGCCAAAGGCAGCCATGATCTCCTCAAACTTATTGCCAGCACCAAAGAAATAAGGACCATTGATCTCATACACCTCTACACCCTGGGGCACGGTGAGATGCTCGAGATTGCCACTCACATCTGTGTCTTCATTTGGGTCGATTTCATCCATCACAACCTTCACATCTGTGGTTTCGGCCATGCGGCGCATGAAGAGCAGACATGCAATGATCAGTCCCACCTCGATGGCTATGGTAAGGTCGAAGAGGATAGTGAGCAGGAATGTAATGACCAATACGGTGACATCGCTCTTTGGATTCTTGGTAAGTGCTAAAAACGAACGCCATCCGCTCATGCCATAGCTTACCACCACCAGTACTCCTGCCAAGCATGCCATGGGTATATACTGTGCCAGTGGCATGAGAAAGAGGAAGATGAGCAGCAATACGGCAGCATGTATGATGCCCGCAATAGGTGTTCGGCCACCATTGTTTATATTTGTCATTGTGCGTGCTATGGCTCCCGTGGCAGGTATGCCGCCGAAGAGGGGAGAAAGGAGGTTTGCGATGCCCTGACCCACCAGTTCGGTATTAGAGTCGTGATGGTCGCCCACCACACCATCTGCTACAGTGGCAGACAATAGCGACTCGATGGCGCCAAGAATGGCTATGGTGATGGCTGGAGACACTAAGCTCTTGATGGTCTCCCATGTCATCTCGGGTACTGCTGCATTGGGCAGTTCATTGCTTATTGAGAACCTGTCGCCGATGGTTTCTATCGTGTTTACTCCTGCAAAGGTCTTGAGAATCAGTGCCGCTATGGTCATGATGATGATGGCAATGAGCGATCCAGGAATCTTTTTGCTCACCTTTGGCGTGAGCATGATAACCACCACGCTCAGTATGCCCACAGCAGCACTCCAAGGGTCTATGGTGTCGATATTCTGGATGTATACCCACCATTTCTCAATGAAGTCTGAAGGCACCGAGGCTATGCTCAGACCGAGCAGATCTTTGACTTGTGTGGTGAAGATGGTAACGGCAATACCGCTGGTAAATCCCACCACGATAGGATAGGGTATATACTTGATTATGGTTCCGAGATGGAGCAGTCCAAACAGCACGAGGAAAGCTCCTGCCATGAGGGTGGCAATGGCCAGTCCCTCCATGCCATACTGCTGGATGATGCCATAAATGATGATGATGAATGCTCCTGTGGGACCTCCTATCTGCACCTTGCTGCCACCGAATATAGAGATGGCCAGACCTGCTACTATGGCTGTGATGATACCTTTTTCGGGGCTCACTCCCGAGGCGATGCCGAAGGCTATGGCCAATGGCAGTGCCACAATACCAACGATAAGGCCAGCCATGAGGTCGGCCATAAATGTTTTCTTATCGTAATGGCGAAGGGTGGAGATGAGCTTTGGTTTGTATTCAAATGCTTTCATTTCCTGCCCTAAGAATTAGAAGTTGACACCTATGTTAATATAAAAGCATCCATTTTTGGATGTCTCCCAATCGCTATGACAGATGTTAGCCAAACCAAACTCGTAGGCTATGTCGGCATATAGCACCTGATATTCGATGCCGCAACCGAAGCGCAGACCACCATCAAATCTCTTGAAGTTTTCTGAAGAGAAGGAACTCTCTGTTTCGCGGTCGCCAAAATTCTTGATCTTGCCGCCCACGCCCATGGCCACGTAGCCACCGGCAAAGGGCACGAGGTTGAGGTCGGTATCCATTTCATATTTGTATTTCACCAATATGGGCACCTCGAGATAGTTGAGGTCGTATGTGAACTTCTTCTTGTCTAATACTCCCTTGCCACCCTTCTCGGTATAGAAAAGTCCCGACTCGAGATATACGGGTGCTGATGGTGAGAGTTGGAATCCAATCACACCGCCGATGTTGAGGCCAGCCTGTGTGTCGCCGCCATCCAACCTCTTGTCGTCGGAATTTACGTTAGCCAGACCGAGACCAAGTCGCAGTCCATAGTATATTTCGTGATTATCTGCAAATGATCCTCTTCTTACTTCTTGTCCAAACTGTGCTGATGCACTCATGCATACCACCAGGGCAACCAGAGTGGCTATCCCTCTTTTCATCTTTTTAAAATCCATGTGTTTAATCATAATCTTGTTATCTTTCTATTGTTGGGTGCAAAGGTAATAGATTTTGCTCACAATACCAAATAATCGTGCGTTTTTTGCAATTGCTGATAGTTGAATGCCAATATTGTTGAAGGATGCATGAATGCCAGGTTATATATCATTTATGGATACATAGCCGTGCATGACGGCATAGATGGTGAGCTGCGACACACTCTTGATAGAGAGTTTGTCCATGATATTCTTGCGGTGTGTGACCACGGTGGTAAGACCGATGTTGAGACGGTCGGCTATCTCCTTGTTTATCATGCCTTTTACTATTAAACTCATAACCTCTATCTCTCGGCTCGACAATATAGGTGCTGGATGAGAAATGGGAGGCAGATGACGACCACCTCCGTGTGCCATCTGCTCAAGACGAAGCAACGACTTAATCAACTGCGACTCAGACTGGTTGACACAGAGACTGTGGAACTTGATGCCGTGAAGGTCGGCATGGACAGATGGTGTGAGCACAATGGTACGTGCACGCTGACCCTCAAACCACTCCCTATCTTTGAGCATGATATCTATAGACACAAAGAAATGAACAAATTGCTCCGTATGACTGGACTTGAGCTCAAGTAGACTGCCGAAGATGTCGGCATGCATCATAGGCATCACCGACTGCAAGATAGACTTGAGACCTATGGCCGACAATATGTTGGTGTCTATGATAGCGATACGGGGAGTCATCGTGTGAAAGAAATAAAAGAGTTTGAATGATAAACGAGATAATCAAAAAAATAAGGTGGAGCAAGACTACCTATGGCCTTGGCTCCACCTATTGTGTAATATTATGAAAGGAATCCGAGCAATGCACCTGCGGCTACAGCCGAACCGATGACACCAGCCACGTTGGGGCCCATGGCATGCATGAGCAGGAAGTTGTGACGGTCGTATTCCAATCCAAGGTTGTTACTTATACGTGCACTCATGGGAACAGCCGATACGCCAGCATTTCCGATGAGCGGATTGATCTTCTTGTCTTTGGGCAAGAAGAGGTTCATGAACTTGACAAAGAGCACACCACTGGCCGTTGCTACCATGAAGGCGCAGGCACCCACGATGAATATAAAGAGGGTGTTGAGCGATAGAAACTCGCTGGCCTGTGTTGAGCAACCAACGGTAAGACCGAGTAGTATAACAACGATATCATTGAGTGCGCTGCCCGCTGTCTTGGCCAAGCGTGTGGTCTTGCCCGACTCCTTGAGCAGGTTGCCAAAGAAGAGCATGCCGAGCAAGGGCAGACCCGAAGGCACCAGGAAGGTGGTGAGCAGAAGTCCGATGATAGGGAAGAGGATTCGCTCTGTCTGGCTAACCTCTCGTGCTGGTTTCATTCTGATGACGCGCTCCTTTTTGGTGGTGAGCAGACGCATCAATGGTGGTTGGATGAGTGGCACGAGAGCCATGTATGAATATGCGCACACGGCTATGGCACCCATGAGGTTAGGACTGAGTTTTGACGAGAGGAAGATGGCTGTAGGACCGTCGGCGCCACCGATGATGGCGATGCCCGCAGCCTGGTTGGGCTCAAATCCCAATGCCAGTGCCACCATATATGCTCCGAAGATGCCAAATTGTGCAGAGGCTCCTATGAGCACGAGCTTTGGATTGGCTATGAGTGCCGAGAAATCGGTCATGGCACCGATGCCCAGGAATACCAATGGCGGATACCATCCCTGGCGCACACCCTGATAGAAGATGTTGAGCACAGAGTTGTCTTCATAGAGTCCGATCTCGAGTCCTGCATCGGTGCGAAACGGAATATTACCCAATATGATGCCAAGGCCGATGGGGATGAGCAGCAGCGGTTCGAAATCTTTCTTGATGGCAAGATAGATGAGCACCATGCCCACCACTATCATGATGAGGTTACCCTCAGTAGCATTGGCGAAACCTGTATATGTGAGAAACTCCTGAAAGTTCTCAACCAAGAAATCTGTGAATCCCATAGCGCGTACTTTATCCTATTGTTACAAGAGGAGCACCCTCCATTACAGAGTCGCCCGCGTTTACCATTACGGCAGTCACAGTGCCAGCATATTCAGACTCGATATTGTTTTGCATCTTCATGGCCTCGAGCACCAGTACCACGTCGCCCACGTTAACCTTGTCGCCCACTTTTACGCATATAGACGCGATGGTGCCAGGCAGTGGAGCCTTGACAGCCGAACCAGCACCGGTAGGTGCAGCAGGTGTGGGAGTGGCTGCAGGAGCAGCAGCAGGTTTGTTGGGGGTAGGAGTGGGAGCGACCACTTTGGGTTTGGTGATAGCACGCGCAGGATTGATGGGCTGCTTGAGTTCCACCTCAAAGGCTATGCCATTTACAGACACTTTTGCGAGGTTGCCTTCCACTTCTTCTATCTCTACATCGTAGTCTACGCCTTGTACTTTATATTGATACTTGTTCATGATAATTGTTTGCTTTATGAAGTTATGATATGTTGTCTATAGATAATATTCTCGGGTTTTATTCGTGGAATTGTGTCATCTGTATATACTCATCATTCCAGTCGGTATTCTTGGGTTTGATGGTGATGATACCGCTCTCCACATCATGCACATTGTCTTGATATTCCTTGAGAGCCATAGAGATGACAGCGATATAAACCTCTTTGGCAATACCCTTTGACTTGAGACCGTCTTGGAGTATGATATTGGTTTTGTGTCCGATCTCGAGAGTTTTCTCTACTGTCTTGACGCCCACGTTGATAGGAGGTATGGCAGCCACTTTCTTTGCAGCAGAGCGATGTTTCATGAAGAGGCCGAAAAGCGAGAAGAACACGAAGAGGGTGAAGAGGCAGAAGAACACAATGCCCATGGCCAGCACTGTGATGCCGAAACCATGAGGGTCTTCGCGCTTGAGTTTGTCTATCTTGCTCTCGCTCACCTGTATATAATTGCTGATGCCAGGAGTGACAGCGTCGTATGGTTTCACCTCCCATTTGTTTTCGTCTTTGGATATTCGCGCAAATGATTGGTCAGCTTTCATCACAGGAATGGTGATGGAGTCGAGCAACTGTGTGGCATTGCCATTGTAGAGTGCTATCCATACGGGTTTCACCGAGTCTACGTCAACAGTGAGATGTAGGGCCCCCTTTGTAGGGCTACTGTTGAGGAAGAGCACGAGGTGCTGCTGTCCGCTGAGGTTTGTACGAAGTTCGCCATTGGGGATGATGCTCATTCTCTTCACCCTCTCAGGCACGCTCATTGTTTCGTCGAGCACGGCACGGTCTGTAGTTATATACATGCCGCGGATGTTATAGGTGGAGTGCGAAATATTTGCTATCTCCACCCATGGTCCCCTGTTGCCGTATTCGTCCTGCAGGTTTGTGGCATTGCGTGTCATCACCTCGTTGAGCTTGATGCTCTTGTCCATCTGTGCGAAGGACCATTGCGAGGCTGCCATGAGCAAGCCAAACAGAAATACGATCTTTTTCATGCTTTTATATTTATTACTTTTGTTTTAGGTGTTTTGCAGAATTGTGGTTGATGCTTTTTGCTGTTGTCCACTGCGGAGAGGATGTGTTATAGTCCTCCGCAGCAGAGCAGTATGATGAGTTGTGCCGTCAGGATCCTGAGAAACATGCTTAGCGGATAAACGGTTGAATATCCCACTGCTGGTGCCTCCTTGGAGCAAGCCTGATTGGCGTATGCCAGTGCTGGCGGGTCTGTATAAGTGCCCGCTATCATACCCATGATAGTGAAATAGTTGAACTTGTATTTCAGTCGCGCTATGGTGCCCACGATGAGTATGGGGATGATGGTTATCAGGAAGCCTGTGTATACGAACTTGAGACCATCGCCCTGCACCACTGTCTCCCAGAAGTTGGCGCCTGCCTTTATGCCCACGGAGGCGAGGAAGAGCACCAGTCCGATCTCTCTGAGCATCATGTTGGCACTCGTGGTGGTATAGGTCACCAGGTGAGCCTTGTAGCCATATCGTCCGATGAGTATGGCAATGATGAGCGGACCGCCAGCTATACCCAGTTTCATTGGCACGGGCATGCCAGGAATAGCTATAGGCAGGCTGCCGAAGATGATACCCACGATGATGCCCACGAAGATGGTGGCGATATTGGGAGCATCGAGGCGGCGTATGGAGTTGCCCAATACCGATGCCACCCTGTTTACGTAGTCCTCTTTACCCACCACCATAACCTTGTCGCCCACTTGGAGTGCGAGGTTGGGACTGGCAAAGATGTCCATGCCCTGGCGTGTGATGCGCGTCACGTTGACACCATAGACAGATGAGAAATGCATCTCTCCGAGAGTTTTGCCATTTATCTGGCTGCGGGTAACGAGTATGCGCTTTGATATGAGAGGCTGGTCGGTCTCCTCCCAGTCAACCTTGATTTCAGGACCAATAAATGCGATGATAGCCTCTGCATCGGCCTTGGCGCACACAATGAAAAGTTGGTCGCCGAGTTCAAACACAGTGTCGCCTCGAGGAATATCCACATGACCTTGATGAAGGATGCGTGAGCATACAAAATCGCGGTTGAGGAAATCGTGTATCTGCTTGAGTGTGCGTCCGGCAAGATATGAGTTGGTCACCTCTATATGCATCATGTGAGGCTTGACATGAGCATCTTCGGCATTTTGCTGCTCCAGCTGGCGCTCCTCTATGTTTAGCCTTACCTTGCAGATATATCTGATGGCTATGGTGGCACCTATGATACCAATCACACCGAGAGGGTAGGCGCAAGCATATCCCGATGCGATCTGCGGAATATTGCCTTCGGAGAATACACTCGAGAGTGCCTCATTGGCAGCACCAAGACCAGGGGTGTTGGTCACGGCTCCGTATAACGTGCCCACCATCATGGGCAGATTATGAGGGTTGGCGGTGTCGAAGAAAAGGAAATAGCATCCAAACATCACTGCAATGTTGAGCAGTATGGTCACGCTGGCCAGAATGTTGAGTGTGACACCCCCCTTGCGGAAACTCTCAAAGAATCCCGGTCCGACTTGCAGACCAATCATGAACACAAAGAGGATAAGTCCGAAGTCTTGAATAAAAGTCAGAATGTTTATTGGTGCGGTGAGCCCAAGATGACCAGCCACGATGCCGGCAAACAATACAAATGTTACGCCCAGTGCCACTCCACCAAACTTGATCTTGCCCAGATAGACACCAGTAGCAATGACAAGCGCATAGAGCAATGCTATATGAGCCACCGAGTCGTTGACAGTAAACAAATTTATTAGCCAATCCATATACAGAATAGTAACAGTTTTTATTTCGCTTGCAAAATTACTTAATTTATTGCTCAAAGAATAATTTTTGTGCAGAAATTTTGTCTTATTATCTGCTCTTTTTGAATTTTTCACGATTAATTATTAATTTATCGCCTCTTTTTTCATCAGTTCGGAAATTTGGTGTATCTTTGCAGTGCCTTTTGCGCTAATGAAACATGTAATATACATTATTAAATATAAAAGCAAGATTTATGTCAAACAAGAAAGAAAGACTCTTTGATGAGTTTAAAGCACCTACAGCACAGGAATGGCTTGATAAAATACAAGTAGACCTGAAGGGTGCTGATTTCAACAAAAAACTGGTTTGGCGCACAAACGAGGGCTTCAGCATGCAACCTTTCTACAGAAGAGAGGATGTGCTGAAACTCAAAACTCCTGAGGCTCTGCCTGGCGAGTTCCCATTTGTACGCGGCAATAAAAAAGACAACAACGAGTGGTATGTGCGCCAAGACATCATGGTGGACGATGTCAAGGCTGCCAATGCCAAAGCCCTTGAGGTGCTAAACCGTGGTGTAGACTCACTCGGTTTCAATATCAAGGGCAAGGATGTGAGCGCCGACCTTGTGGCTGCACTGCTCGAGGGAATAGAGTGCGAGTGCGTGGAGATAAACTTCAGCACATGCCAGTGCCACACCCTCGAACTGGCAAAACTCGTGGTGGCCTACTATGAGAGCAAGGGTTATGACAAAGAGAAACTTGTGGGCTCTTTTGATTTCGACCCTCTCCAGAAGATGCTCCTCAAAGGAAAGGATGTGGAGGCACGACTGGCCGACATGGCAGAACTGGTGGAGACACTCAAAGACTATCGCCATATACGCTGCGTGGCAGTAAACTCAAAGGCTCTCAACAATGCCGGAGCATATATCGTGCAGGAGATGGGATACGCCCTGGCTTGGGGTAATGAGTATCTCAACTATATGGTGGAGGCTGGCGTGGAGCCCACTCTCGCTGCCAGCAAGATCAAGTTCAATATGGGCATCAGCGAGAACTATTTCATGGAAATAGCTAAATTCCGCGCAGCACGCATGCTCTGGGCACAGATAGTAAAGCAGTATGACCCCAAGTGCGACTGCGCATGCAAGATGTGTGTGAATGCTGCTACTACCACTTATAATATGACCATGTTTGATAGTTATGTAAACCTGCTACGCTCGCAGACAGAAACAATGAGTGCTGCACTCGCAGGCGTACACTCTATCGTGGTTACTCCTTTCGACGCTCCATACGAGACTCCTACAGACTTCTCAGAGCGCATAGCACGCAATCAGCAGTTGCTGCTCAAAGAAGAGAGCCATTTCGACAAGGTTGTAGACCCATCAGCCGGTTCTTACTTCATAGAAGAACTCACTACTTCATTGGCCGACGTGGCATGGAAACTATTTATAAAGATTGAAGACGAAGGTGGTTTCCTTGCTGCTGCCAAAAACGGTACCGTGCAGGACGACATCAACGCCACCAACGCCAAAAGACATGCCGACGCTGCACAACGAAAGGAATTCCTGCTGGGCACAAACCAGTTCCCTAACTTCACCGAGAAGAGCGAAGGAAAGCAACCTCTCACATGCACTTGCTGCTGCGCCAAAAAGGCAGAAGAGCAAGCACCATACAAGGCTATAAGCGCATCAAGACTGGCTGCCGACTTTGAGCAGCTCAGACTAACCACAGAGTCTGCCAAGAAGGTGCCAGTGGCATTCATGCTCACTATCGGCAACCTCGCATGGCGACAGGCAAGAGCACAGTTCAGTTCCAACTTCCTGGCTTGCGCTGGCTATCAGATCATCGACAACCTCGGATTCGATACCGTAGAGGAAGGCATGGATGCTGCCCTCAAGGCCGGTGCCGATGTAGTGGTGCTCTGCTCAAGCGACGACGAGTATGCCACATACGCAGTGCCTGCATACCAGTATCTCAACGGACGAGCCATGTTTGTGGTGGCTGGTGCTCCAGCATGCATGGACGACCTCAAGGCTGCTGGCATAGAGAACTTCATACATGTAAAGTGCAATGTGCTTGATACACTCAAGGAGTATAACGCTAAATTGGGAATTTAATCATGAGAAAGAATTTTAAAGACATAGATATTTATGCCGGTATCAATGCCACTAACGGCAATGAATGGCAGAAGGCTAATGGTATAGCTCCCAATTGGAAGACTCCTGAGCATATCGATGTAAAGCCTGTATATACAAAAGAAGACCTGGAAGGCATGGAGCATCTCGACTTTACTGCCGGTATTCCTCCATTCCTGCGTGGCCCGTATTCAATGATGTATCCTTTCCGCCCTTGGACCATACGACAGTATGCTGGATTCTCTACTGCTGAGGAGTCAAATGCTTTCTATCGCCGCAACCTCGCATCAGGACAGAAAGGTCTTTCCGTGGCTTTCGACCTGCCTACACACAGAGGCTACGACCCCGACAATGAGCGCGTAGTGGGCGACGTGGGCAAGGCTGGTGTGTCTATCTGCAACGAAGAGAACATGAAAGTGCTCTTTGATGGTATTCCACTCAACAAGATGTCTGTTTCTATGACCATGAATGGAGCCGTGCTTCCTATCCTCGCTTTCTATATCGTGGCAGGATTGGAGCAGGGAGCAAAACTCGAAGAGATGGCTGGTACCATCCAGAATGATATCCTCAAGGAGTTTATGGTGCGAAACACCTATATCTATCCACCTGCATTCTCAATGAAGATCATCGCAGACATCTTCGAGTATACATCGCAGAACATGCCTAAGTTCAACTCTATATCCATCTCAGGATATCACATGCAGGAGGCCGGTGCCACCGCAGATATCGAGTTGGCTTATACTCTGGCCGATGGTATGGAATATCTGCGTGCAGGTGTAAACGCAGGCATCGACGTAGATGCTTTCGCTCCGCGTCTGTCTTTCTTCTGGGCCATCGGAGTAAACCATTTCATGGAGATTGCCAAAATGCGTGCTGCACGTCTGCTCTGGGCTAAGATAGTAAAGAGCTTCGGAGCAAAGAATCCTAAGTCGCTGGCTCTGCGTACTCACTCACAAACATCTGGATGGTCGCTCACCGAGCAAGACCCATTCAACAACGTGGGACGTACGTGTATCGAGGCCATGGCAGCTGTATTAGGACACACTCAGTCGCTGCATACCAATGCACTCGACGAGGCTATAGCATTGCCTACTGACTTCTCGGCTCGTATCGCACGTAACACACAGATATATATACAGAACGAGACCAAGGTTTGCAAGCATATAGACCCATGGGCAGGTAGCTACTATGTGGAAACACTTACCAACGAACTCGTACATAAGGCATGGGAGCATATCCAGGAAATAGAAAAACTCGGCGGTATGGCTAAGGCCATAGAGACTGGTGTGCCAAAGATGCGTATCGAAGAGGCGGCCGCACGCACTCAGGCACGCATAGACAGCGGAGTACAGGTGATTGTGGGTACCAACAAGTATCGTCTTGACCATGAGGATCCTATTGATATCCTCGAGGTGGACAACACTGCAGTGCGCATGCAGCAGGAAGAAAACCTTGCCAAGGTGCGCGCAGCACGCGACGAGGAGGCTTGCAAGGCTGCACTGGCCAGACTCACAGAGATTGTGCGCAATGGCGATGGCAACCTGCTGGCTCAGGCTGTGGAGTGCGCTAAACTGCGCTGTACGTTAGGAGAAATCAGCGATGCCTGCGAGGAAGTGGTAGGACGCTATAAGGCTGTAATTAGAACTATTTCAGGCGTGTATTCATCAGAAAGCAAAAACGATAAGGAATTCGACCTCGCCTGCCAACTCACTGAGGAGTTCGCAAAGAAAGAGGGTCGCCGCCCACGTATCTTCATCGCCAAGATGGGACAGGACGGTCATGACCGTGGTGCCAAGGTGGTGGCCACAGGATATGCTGACTGCGGTTTCGATGTAGACATGGGACCATTGTTCCAGACTCCTGCAGAGGCTGCACGCGAGGCTGTAGAAAACGACGTGCACATAGTGGGCGTTTCTTCTCTCGCAGCAGGTCACAAAACCCTTATACCACAACTCATGGACGAACTCAAGAAACTGGGTCGTGAGGATATCATGGTTATAGCTGGTGGTGTGATTCCTGCACAGGATTACGACTTCCTATACAAGGCCGGCGTTGCAGCCATCTTCGGTCCTGGCACCAGCGTGGCCAAGTCGGCTGTAGAGATGATGAAAATACTCGTTGACGAGCAGTAATAAGACTTTTGTGTGACCATAACCTTTGGGTCGTGGCATTCATACAATGTTTTTTATATTACTTATAATAAGGTGTGGTTTCTGCATAACATGCGGTTATCACACCTTGTTTTCTTATCACACAAATCATACTATGAACATCAAAACACACAATTTATGTTAAAGATTGATGGCTTGTTATCTTTCAATGACGATATTTTGATAACTTTGCAAAAATAATAATACTAATGATATGAAAAAAACAATGATACTTGTAGCATTGGCGCTGATGACGGCCAATGCCATAAATGCCCAAACTGCTAATGGGGGCATCTCTGATGATATGTTGAAGGAAATACAAAAGGGTGGGGCACTGACAGTTGCCGACCGAGCACTGTCAAATGCCATTGCTGCAAATGCCATTGATGACCTGGCAAAAAACAGAAAGAATGCCGGAGATATTGACACTTTTTTCAGCATAGAAACAAAAAGCCAGTCAATAACAGACCAGAAACAGTCGGGACGATGCTGGATGTTTAGCGGACTCAACGTGCTGAGAGCACAATTCGCACAGAGCACAGACTCGCTAAATATCGACTTCTCGCAGGCTTATCTCTTCTTCTATGACCAGTTGGAGAAATCAAACCTGTTTCTGCAGGGTGTCATCGACCATGCGGATAAACCTATAGACGATATTCGCAACCAGTTCTTCTTTAAGCATCCCATCAATGATGGTGGCACTTTCTGCGGTGTCGCAGACCTCACTGCAAAATATGGTCTGGTGCCCAAGGAGGTGATGCCAGAGTCTTACTCCAGCGACAACACCAGCAAAATGTCGCGTATCATAGCATCTAAACTGCGCGAATATGGACTCACACTGAGAAAAATGAAGGCCGAAAAGAAAAGCAATAGTGCCATAATCAAAGAGAAGACACGCATGCTCTCTACTATATGGCATATACTCGCCCTAACCATCGGAGAACCACCAACAAAGTTCACATACGCATTCCATAATGCCAAGGGAAAAGCCGTGGGCGAACCAAAAGAGTATACACCCCAGGAGTTCTATAAAGAAGTGGTTGGCAACCCGCTACCAGGCTCTTTCATCATGGCCATGAACGACCCACGACGCGAATACTACAAAACATACGAGGTGGAATATGACAGACATACATACGACGGCACTAACTGGAAGTATATAAACCTGCCTATGGACGATATCGAGGAGATGGCAATAGCTGCACTCAAAGATGGAAAAAAACTCTATACATCATACGATGTGGGTAAGATGCTCGACCGCAAACGTGGGTATTGTGATACCGAGAACTTCGATTATCAGTCACTCTTCGCCACTGATTTCCCTATGACCAAGGCAGAGAGAATAAGTACCTTTGACAGCGGCTCAACACATGCCATGACACTCACTGCCGTGGACCTCGATGCTAATGGAAAGGCTAAGAAATGGAAAGTGGAAAACAGTTGGGGGGCTGCATGGGGACAGAAAGGTTGCCTCATCATGAGCGACAGATGGATGAGGGAATATCTCTTCAGACTGGTTATCGACAAAAAATTCGTGCCAGAGAAGATACTCAAAGCCAACGAGCAGAAACCTGTTATGGTGATGCCCGAAGACCCTCTTTTTGGCGCAGATGAATGATTTTACATCTATATATTATACACAGATATGAATATTTTCAAGGCTTTGTTTGGCGGTCAGACCGAGACCAACGAAGAAAAGAAGAAAGCAGAGGAGCAGAAAAACTTCGACCTGTTTAAGTATGACGGCATCAAAGCCCTCAAGACAGGACAGTTTGAATATGCTGTCAAATGCCTGACTATGGCTCTCGACATACATGACGACCTGGAAGCCAGAGAACAACTGGCTCAGGCATTGATGCGCAACGGAGAATTGCTACCTGCATACGAACAACTGCAGAAAGTGGCAGAAGAGCAACCCGACAATCAGGCTATCTTCATACAGATGGCAAGGGTGGCATATATGATGGAAGACTATCAGGCCATGACAATGGCGTGCGAAAAGGCATTGATTTTGGATGACAAGAGTTCTATTGTCAATTTCCTATATGCCCAGGCTTGCAAAGGACAGGGTGACATGATTAATACCATTGCCATGCTGACAAAAGCTATAACACTGGACGAACATAACGGAGACGCATGGTTGCTCAGAGCACAAACACTGCTGCAAATGGGCGATGCCAACGGCGCTAATGACGACTGCATGCACCTGATGGAAACTCTGCCCGATAATGAAGATGTGCTGCTGCTCAAGGCTCGAATCGAATATGCTCTTGGGCATGCCGATGAGGCTATCGATTATTACGGCAAGGTCATAGAACAAAACCCATTCAGCATAGAAGCATACAGGGAAAGGGGACAGGTTAAATATGACAAGGGTGACATGATAGGC
The DNA here is from genome assembly GCA_022782305.1 of Prevotella sp. GTDB lineage: Bacteria > Bacteroidota > Bacteroidia > Bacteroidales > Bacteroidaceae > Prevotella. The sequence continues at coordinate 14,731 of JALFPC010000101.1, forward strand.
GCAAAAGAAGATATGCAGAAAGTGCTCGAACTGGATCCAAAGCAGGTGGAAGATATCAGCGGAGATTATTCGGCTGAAGGTATAGAGCATAAGGTGAAGCAGGCGTATAATAATATCAACCCATACGGAATAAATTGGTGATGGATGATTATGGCTATGCACCTTGATTATCCTCACTATGTGAATAATTATTATCACTACGTTGGTTTTTTTATAGACAAAGAGCGAAAAAAATAGCAAAATGTTTGTGTAATTCACAGAAAAGTTATACTTTTGCAGTGAAGAAAACAAAAAAACAAATAATTATGAAAGAACTGAGCGCATCATTTTATTACTTTTACTTTTACTTTGCAAGGAATTGTGAAGCGGGATGTTGCGTGTAATGTTCAACATATAAAAAGATAATGAAACAGAAGTTTTCCAATATCCCGCTTCAAAAACACTGAGGCGGGATTTTTGGTAAATACAATAGGTGAAAACCAATAATAACAAGATAATAATTTGCTCGGTAAGCAAGAAAGAGTATAATAACAATGAAAAGAATAGCGATACAGGGATTGGTAGGGTCATTCCATGATATGGCGGCACACCAGTATTTCGATGGAGAGCAACTGCAATTGATATGCTGCTCCACATTCGAGGAGGTGTTTGAGAATATTCATAGAGACCCAACGGTCATAGGCATGGCGGCAATAGAAAACACCATTGCAGGGAGCCTCTTGCACAACTATGAACTGCTCCGCGACTCGGGTGCCACTGTGGTGGGAGAGCATAAACTGCATATATCACATTGCATCTGCTGTATGGAAGAAGACAACTGGGAGACCATTCAGGAGGTTCACTCACATCCCGTGGCTCTCATGCAGTGCAGGGGATTTCTCGCAAACCACCCACAACTCAAGGCTGTGGAATGTGAGGATACGGCAGGCTCCGCCAAGTTCATAGCCGAAAACAAATGCCGAGGATGGGCTGCCATCTGCAGTGCGGATGCCGCTAAAATCTATGGACTCAAAGTGCTGGAAGACCATATTGAAGACAATAAGCATAACTTCACACGATTCCTCGTGGTTTGCGACCCTCGAAAGGCCGACTTCCTGCGCTCGCTTGAAAAATCAGACAAGGCAAGCCTCGTCTTCTCATTGCCTCACGAAGAAGGCTCGCTGTCGCAGGTGCTTAGCATTATGTCGTTTTATAAAATCAATCTTACCAAAATACAATCGCTGCCCATCATAGGACAGGAATGGCAATATCTCTTCTATGTAGACGTAACATACGACAATCTTACAAGATACAGACAGAGCATTGATGCCATAGCACCATTAACCCAAGAACTGAAAATATTAGGAGAATATCAAAATGGGAAACAACCAGAATAAGATAGTGCCCGCAGATAGACTGCAGACAGTTAGCGAGTATTATTTCAGTAGAAAACTCAAGGAGGTGGCACAGATGAATGCCGAAGGAAAGGACGTGATTTCATTGGCCATAGGTAGCCCTGATATGCCTCCTTCGGACAAGACAATAGACACATTATGTCAGGTGGCTAAGATGCCTGACGCTCACGGATATCAGCCCACAATGGGCACACCCGAACTGCGTGAAGCCATGGCCGACTTCTACAAGAGATGGTATGACGTAACCCTTGATCCAAAGACAGAGATACAACCTCTCATAGGGTCCAAAGAGGGTATACTGCACGTGACACTGGCCTTCGTTAACCCTGGCGATGAGGTGCTCGTGCCCAATCCTGGATATCCTACATACACCTCGCTGAGCAAGATATTGGGAGCAAAAGTGGTCAACTATGACTTGATGGAAAACAACGGATGGCAGCCGGATTTCGATGCTCTCGAGGCTATGGACCTTAGCAGGGTGAAACTCATGTGGACCAATTACCCCAATATGCCCACAGGAGGAAACGCACGAAGAGAGACATACGAGCAACTGGTGGCATTTGCGCAAAAGCACGGTATTGTGGTGGTTAACGACAACCCTTACTCCTTCATACTTAACGACAATCCCATGTCGCTACTTCAGATACCAGGCGCTAAGGACTGCTGTATAGAATTCAATTCTATGAGCAAGAGTCATAACATGCCTGGATGGCGCGTGGGAATGTGTGCATCAAATGCTACCTTCATTAGTTGGATTCTCAAGATTAAAAGCAATATAGATAGTGGTACCTTCCGCGGTGTGCAACTGGCTGCAGCAGAGGCTTATCGCAATGATGCACAGTGGCATAAGCATGCCAATATCGAAGTGTATGCGGCGCGCAGAAATTATGCCGAGCAGATCATGGACGTATTGGGATGCACCTACGACAAACAGCAGGTGGGCATGTTTCTATGGGGACGTATACCCAGCCAATACAACAATGCAGAGCAATTAACCGAAAAGGTGCTTCATGAGGCAAGGGTGTTTATAACACCAGGATTTATCTTCGGCTCAAATGGCGAGAGGTATCTGCGCATCTCACTCTGCGCCAAAGAAGAGAAAATGCAGGAGGCTCTGAATAGAATAAAAAAGGTTTTTGCATAACCCAAAGAAACGATTTGCATAACCCAAAGAAACAACATTAATAACAGACAAAACAAAAAAAACGATAAGACTATGGAACTCGAATTGGAAAAACTCAACTTGCCAAGCGACAGTGAAAGACCGATAGTGATAGCAGGGCCTTGCTCGGCAGAGACAGAAGAACAAGTGATGGGAACAGCACGCGAACTGGCACGCAAGGGATGCCACATGTTTCGAGCTGGTGTATGGAAACCGCGCACTAAACCGGGGGGCTTTGAAGGAAATGGCGAGAAAGCACTACCTTGGATGAAGCAGGTGAAAGAGGAAACAGGCATGCTCACAGCCACAGAGGTGGCCACACCCGAGCACGTGGAACTGGCTCTCAAATATGGCATAGACATACTATGGGTGGGAGCACGTACCTCGGCAAACCCCTTTGCCATGCAGGCTCTGGCTGACTCTTTGAGAGGAGTAGACGTGCCCGTGTTTGTCAAAAACCCCGTGAATCCAGATCTTGAACTGTGGATTGGTGCCATGGAACGTATTAACCAGGCTGGCATCAAGAAAATGGCTGCTATACACAGAGGATTCTCAAGCTATGACAAAAAGATATACCGAAACCTGCCTATGTGGCAGATTCCCATTGAATTGCACAGACGCATTCCAGAATTGCCCATCATCTGTGACCCAAGCCATATCGGGGGCAGCAGAGAACTCATAGCCCCTCTATGCCAGCAGGCTATGGACCTCGGATTTGACGGACTCATCGTTGAGAGCCACTGCTCGCCAGACAAGGCTTGGAGCGATGCCAAACAACAGGTTACACCAGAGGTGCTCGACTATATCCTCTCGCTACTCGTGATACGCGACGAAACTTCTACCACAGAGGGCATAAGCCAGTTGAGAAAGCAGATAGACGATCTCGACAACCAACTCATGGAATTGCTTGCCAAGCGTATGAGAGTGTGCCGCGAGATCGGACAATACAAAAAAGAGCACAATATGACTGTGCTTCAGGCTGCACGCTATAATGAGATACTCGAAAAGAGAGGTGCACAGGGTGCCCTCTGTGGCATGGATGCTCAGTTCGTTGCTAAAGTCTTCGAGGGTATACATGAGGAGAGCGTAAGGCAGCAGATAGAGATTATCAACAAATAAGCATACGATAAAATGAGAATATTGGTGCTGGGAGCAGGCAAGATGGGGAGTTTCTTTCTTGACCTGCTCAGTTTTGACCACGAAATGGCTGTATACGACAAAGACCCCAAGAGAATGAGGTTTACATACAATTGCCAGCGTTTGTCATCACTCGAAGAGATTGGGGTGTTTAATCCCGAACTGGTTATCAATGCCGTAACCGTGAAGTATACCATTGTCGCTTTCAAAGAGGTAATGCCATATATCGGCAGTGACTGCATAATCAGCGACATATCATCGGTTAAAACAGGACTGAAGGACTATTATGCCACCACGGGACACCGTTATGTGAGCACACACCCAATGTTTGGTCCTACCTTCGCCAATCTCAACCAGTTGAGCGAAGAGAATGCTATCATCATCAGCGAGGGTGACTATATGGGCCGCATATTCTTCAAAGACATGTATAGCCGTCTTGGACTTAATATCTATGAGTATACCTTCGACGAGCACGACCGAACAGTGGCATATTCGCTCAGTATTCCCTTTGTCAGCACATTCGTGTTTGCAGCAGTGATGAAGCATCAGGATGCACCTGGCACCACATTCAAACGGCACATGAACATTGCCAAGGGGGTGCTCAACGAGGATGACTATCTGCTGCAGGAAATTCTATTCAATCCCTATACCAGCGAGCAGGTGGCCAACATACGCGACGAGATGACCAAACTCCTCGATATTATTGACCATAAGGATGCTGATGCTATGAAGCAATACCTGACTCGCATCAGAGACAATGTCAGAAAGGATATAGAGATAAAACAAGGGAAATAGGGATATGGTTGGCGACATCTCCACAGGCAATACAGGAACACTCAAATTCCATTTGCTGGCCCTCTTGACAGTGGCTATATGGGGTACTACCTTCGTATGGACAAAACTGCTCATACAGTCGGGACTGTCGCCAGCCATTATCTTTACACTCAGATTTATAATAGCATATCTGCTCATGCTGGCATTTGAACTCGCTTGCAAGAGTAGAAAGAACTTCAGATGGATGGCAGACAACTGGAGGGATGAACTGGTAATGGTGGCATTGGGAGTAACTGGCGGTTCTCTCTATTTCCTTACCGAAAATGAGTCTTTATGCTATACCACAGCAACCAATACATCGCTCATAGTATGCTCATGCCCCCTCTTCACAGCCATTGCCATAAGGTTGGCATACAAGGCTGAAAGGCTTAATACATGGCAGGTGATAGGGTCGCTCATAGCTTGTCTCGGCATGTCGGTAGTGGTGCTCAATGGCCAGTTTGTGCTACATCTCTCTCCCATCGGCGATAGCCTCGCCTTTGCAGCATGCCTCTGCTGGGCTGTATACTCACTCTTCATACGCAAGGTGTCGGAGCGCTATTCGTCAATATTCATAACCCGAAAGGTGTTCTTCTACGGCATCATCACCATAATACCATATTTCATTGCATACCCAGAACCAATGCCCTTTGAGGTGCTGCTCAAGCCTGATGTGGCTGTAAACTTGCTCTTTCTCGGTTGCGTGGCATCCATGGCATGCTTCTTGTTGTGGAATTGGGTAATGGCACGATTGGGAGCAGTGAAATGCACCAATTGGGTGTATGTAAATCCTATCACAACAATCATCTTTGCATGGGCGGTGCTAAATGAAACCATTACTTTCTACTTCCTCATAGGGTCGGCACTCATACTCGTTGGACTTTATTTGTCGGCGAAAAAATAACAAGCTATTCATACATGTGCACCTTATGTAGATAAGAATAATTGCACACCGCTCTTTAATGTGCGCAATTTGACAAGTTTTCTTTTTAAAATAGTTTAAAACACACGTCATTTATTCTATTTTTCCGATTTAATAAAGTATCTTTGCAGTGTCAGAGTTTTGGCAATAAACCATGATTCGACATGATTTTTACATGAAATAATAACCGGTTTTTATATATAGAATAATGTTTGAGAATTTAAGTGAAAGATTAGAACGCTCTTTCAAAATACTAAAGGGTGAGGGCAGAATTACTGAGATTAATGTGGCCGAAACCCTCAAGGATGTGAGAAGGGCCCTTTTAGATGCAGACGTCAATTACAAGGTTGCAAAGTCATTTACAGACACTGTAAAGAAAAAAGCTTTGGGTATGAACGTGCTTACTGCCGTCAAGCCTGGCCAGATGATGGTTAAGATTGTGCATGACGAACTGGCGCAACTCATGGGTGGCAAAACGGAAGAACTGCACCTGGAAAACAGGCCCGCCATCATACTCATGTCGGGTCTTCAGGGTTCGGGTAAGACCACTTTCAGTGGAAAATTGGCCAACATGCTCAAAAACAAAAACCATAAGCATCCGTTGCTCGTGGCTTGCGACGTATACCGTCCTGCTGCCATCGAGCAGTTGAAAGTGGTGGGAGAAACAGTGGGAGTGGAAGTATACTCAGAGCCCGATAGCAAGGATGTCGTTTCAATAGCCACCAACGCAGTGAAATATGCAAAGTCTAAATCATACGATGTGGTAATCATTGATACCGCTGGCCGACTCGCCATAGACGAGCAGATGATGACCGAGATAACAACACTCAAAGAGGCTATGCATCCAGATGAGACTCTCTTCGTGGTGGACTCCATGACTGGTCAGGATGCTGTAAACACAGCTAAGGAATTCAACGAACGACTCGATTTCGATGGAGTGGTGCTCACCAAACTGGATGGAGACACCCGTGGTGGTGCTGCCCTCTCTATACGCACCGTGGTGACCAAACCAATCAAGTTTGTAGGTACGGGCGAGAAGATGGAAGCCATAGACCTCTTCCATCCAGAGCGTATGGCCGACCGAATACTCGGCATGGGAGATATCGTGAGTTTTGTTGAGAGAGCACAGGAGCAGTTTGACGAAAAGCAGGCCAAGGAACTGGAGAAGAAGATACGCAAAAACAAATTCGACTTCAATGATTTCATGGCACAGATACAGCAGATCAAAAAGATGGGCAACATCAAGGATCTGGCTTCCATGATTCCTGGAGTAGGCAAGGCTATCAAGGATATTGATATAGACGACAACGCATTTAAGGGTATCGAGGCTATCATCAATAGTATGACTCCCAAAGAGCGCTCTAACCCAGATATCATCAACCAGAGCCGACGAGTGCGTATAGCCAAGGGGTCGGGCACCAATATCCAGGAGGTGAACCGTCTGCTCAAGCAGTTTGACCAAATGAAGAAGATGATGAAGATGGTCAACGGTATGGATCGCAGCCGCATGCTACAGATGGCAGCTGCCATGAAGAACATGAAGGGGGGCATGCCGGGTATGTAATAATGGATATTACATTATCGCTAACATATTATTTATTTCTAACAAAGTAATTAAGGGATACTATATATGCAATTAATAGACGGAAAGGCAACAGCTGCTGCCATCAAGCAGGAGATAGCTGAAGAGGTAAAGGCTATCATGGCAGCGGGCGGTAAGCAACCTCATCTGGCTGCGGTGCTCGTGGGGCATGATGGCGGTTCAGAGACTTATGTAAAAAACAAGGTGCTGGCGTGCGAAGCCTGCGGTTTCAAGTCTACACTCATCAGATATGAGGATGATGTGACTGAAGAGGAACTGCTTTCATGTGTGGCCAAACTCAATGACGACGATGACGTAGATGGTTTTATCGTTCAGTTGCCGTTGCCAAAGCATATAGATGAGCAGAAAGTGATAGAGGCCATCGACTACCGAAAAGACGTGGATGGATTCCATCCTGTCAACGTGGGACGCATGGCAATTGGGCTGCCATGCTTCATCTCTGCCACACCGCTTGGCATCATAACCCTGCTCAAGAGATATAATATTGAAACCAGCGGAAAGAAATGTGTCATCCTCGGCAGAAGCAATATCGTGGGCAAGCCCATGGCGCAACTAATGATGCAGAAGCAGTATGGCGATTCTACTGTGACCGTTTGCCATAGCAGATCTGCCAACCTCAAAGAGGAATGCCGCAATGCAGATATCATCATAGCTGCCATCGGACAACCTGACTTCGTCACTGCTGACATGGTTAAGGAGGGGGCCGTGATAGTGGATGTGGGCACAACAAGAGTGCCAGACGCTACTCGTAAGAGTGGATTTAGGCTTAATGGCGATGTGAAATTCGATGAGGTGGCAACAAAGTGCTCGTTTATCACTCCAGTGCCCGGTGGAGTAGGACCCATGACCATTTGCTCGCTCATGAAGAATACTCTCGCCGCAGGAAAAAAGGAGTTCTATAAATAGTATGACGGCTCAAACCACTGCCGAAGACTATTATAAGGCGGGCAACGAAAAACGTAAGGAGGGGAAATGGCATGAGGCCATAAACTGCTATATCGCAGCCCTTCAACTGGATCCAGACAGTCCTGCTGCAGAAGCTAAGGCTATGCTCGAAGATATACTGAACTTCTACAATAAGGATGCCTATAATCCTTGAATAATAGCTAACAACCAAGCTGACCGCATGCCTCAGTGGGGCAACAGACACCGTGGGGAATGGGGTGAACTTATAAATACAATTAATATGGCAAAAATCAAAGGAGCAATTATTGTTAACACCGATAGGTGCAAGGGATGCTCTCTATGTGTGGAGGCATGTCCGAAAAAGGTCATCGCCTTGGCAAAGAAAGTGAATGTTCATGGTTATCCGTATGTAGAGGTAGTGAATGCCGATGGATGTATCGGTTGCGCCTCGTGCGCAATAGTATGTCCGGATGGATGTATCACAGTGTATAAGAAAAAGATGGAGGAGTAAGCACATGGCAGAACAGGAAGTTACTCTTATGAAAGGCAACGAGGCCATTGCCCGTGCCGCAGAGAGATGCGGAGTGGACGGATATTTCGGTTATCCTATCACTCCACAGAGTGAGGTTATAGAAACTCTTGCCGAGGATAAACCTTGGGAGAATAATGGTATGGTGGTGGTGCAGGCCGAGAGTGAGGTGGCTGCCATCAATATGGTATATGGCGCTGCCGGTGCCGGCAAGAAGGCATTCACTTCTTCATCGAGCCCTGGAGTGGCTCTTATGCAGGAGGGCATTGCTTATATGGCTGGTGCAGAATTGCCTGGAGTGTTTGTCAACGTGCAGCGTGGTGGACCCGGACTGGGTACCATACAGCCGTCGCAGAGTGACTATTTCCAGGCTACACGTGGTGGCGGCAATGGCGACTATTATGTCATTGTGCTCGCACCGGCATCGGTGCAGGAGATGGCTGACTTCGTTGATCTCTCCTTCGAACTTGCATTCAAATACCGCAATCCAACCATGATACTCAGCGACGGAGTGATTGGTCAGATGATGGAGAAAGTGGTGCTGCCTCCATATAAACCCAGACGCACTGAGGAGGAGATACGCCAGCAGTGCCCATGGGCAACCATCGGACGCACTCGAGACCGCCAACCTAATATCATCACTTCGCTCGAACTCAAGCCTGAGGTGATGGAAGAGCGAAATATACATCTGCAGAAAAAATATGAAGAGATACGCAAGAATGAAGTGAGATACGAAACCGTGATGTGCGATGATGCCGAATATATAATTGTGGCATTCGGAAGCGCAGCACGCATAGCACAGAAGTCTATAGAGACTGCTCGAGAGCAGGGTATCAAGGTGGGACTCTTCAGACCCATCACCTTGTGGCCGTTCCCTACAGAACAGATAGCACAGTTGGCTCATGGAAAGAAGGGTGTTCTCGTGGCCGAAATTAATGCCGGACAGATGGTGGAAGACGTAAAACTATCCGTGAATGGCGATGTGCCAGTGGAGTATTTCGGTCGATTGGGTGGTATCGTGCCAGACCCTGATGAGATAGTAAATGCATTGAAATCTAAACTTATGTGATTATGTCAGAAATAAACAATGAGATAATATCTCCTGAGAATCTTGTATACAAGAAACCGGAGTTGATGAATGATGTGCCTATGCACTATTGTCCCGGATGCAGCCATGGAGTCGTTCATAAGTTGATAGCAGAAGTGATTGAAGAAATGGGCATGGAGGACAAAACCATTGGCGTGAGCCCAGTGGGATGTGCCGTGTTTGCATACAGATATCTGGATATTGACTGGAGCGAGGCCGCTCATGGACGTGCACCAGCTGTGGCCACGGGCATCAAGCGACTCTGGCCAGACAGACTGGTGTTTACATATCAGGGTGATGGTGACTTGGCATGCATAGGTACTGGTGAAACCATTCATGCGCTCAACAGAGGAGAGAACATTACCATCATATTCATAAATAATGCTATCTATGGTATGACTGGCGGACAGATGGCGCCTACTACCCTCGTGGGACAGAAAACAAGCACTTGCCCATACGGTAGAGAACCGGCACTGCATGGATATCCTCTCAAAATAACCGAATTGGCTGCACAACTCGAAGGGACATGTTATGTCACACGACAGAGCGTGGAGACCGTGGCTGCCATAAGAAACGCCAAAAAGGCCATACGCAAGGCTTTTGAGGCTTCCATGGCTGGCAAGGGAAGTTCTCTCGTAGAGATTGTGTCTACATGTAATAGCGGATGGAAACTTTCTCCCGTGGAAGCAAACAAGTGGATGCAAGAACACATGTTTAAGTTCTATCCAAAGGGCGACCTCAAAGATACTACAGTTTAAACCTCTGCGCTACGCCTGGTAACAAGTGATGTTGACCAGATGTGCACAATAATATAGTATAAACATGACAAAAGAAATAATTATTTCCGGATTTGGAGGACAGGGTGTCTTATCAATGGGCAAGATATTGGCCTATTCCGGACTGATGGAAGACAAGGAGGTTACATGGATGCCTGCTTATGGGCCTGAGCAGCGCGGTGGTACTGCCAATGTGACTGTTATCGTGAGCAGCGAGAAAATTTCGTCGCCCATACTCTCGTCGTATGATGTGGCCATAGTGCTCAACCAACCATCGCTCGATAAGTTTGAATCAAAGGTTAAAGCTGGCGGCATGCTCATTTATGATGGCTTCGGTATTATCAATCCGCCCACTCGCAAGGATATAACCATATATCGCATTGATGCCATGGACAAGGCGGCAGAGATGAAGAACTCCAAGATATTCAATATCATCGTGCTCGGCGGACTGCTTAAGGTTTGTCCCGTCATCAGCAGCAAGGGTGTGGAGAAAGCTCTTTATAAAACTTTGCCTGAGAGACATCATCACCTCATTCCACTTAATATGCAAGCCTTGGTTGAAGGCGGCAATATCATAGAAGAAGTGAAAGGATAAAGTTATTATATGCATAAGGGTGCGGCTACAAACCGCACCCTTATTCTTTTATATCTGCTTTTGATTATTACCTAACTTTTGATTATTACCTGCTTTTGATTATCACCTCTTTACTGATTTTCAGTTTCTTGTCTGTAATCTTGAGTATGATATTTCCTGCCTTTCCATTGCTTTTTACTATTGCCACCAATTGTCCGCTGAATAGTGGCATGTGGTCAGACTTGAATGATACCAATGAGGTGGCATCGCCATTGCATAGGGCCTCCAGATAGCCATTGCCCTTTACCTCAAACCACAACTCATTATTGGCGGTGGGGCAGGGGTTGCCGTCCTTGTCGTTCATGGAAACGGTTACGAAGGCCAGATCATTGCCATCTGCTTTAATCTCCATGTCATCACCATCATACTTGCTCTGCGGACATTCTATTGTGCATGCAATCTCTGAGGGCTTTCCGGCAGTCTTGCGTGTGCACTCACCCATCACTGTGCCATCGGCATTATATGCCACCACCTTGATCTCTCCAGGCTCATATTTCACATCATTCCAGCGCAGACGATAGCGGTCGAGGCGCTCCTTTTTGTTCTTCTTGATGCGTCCCTGCGATTTCCCGTTTACGAAGAGTTCGGCCTCAGGAGCATCGGTATAGCAATATACGGGAGTTACCTGTCCCTCACGTCCCTGCCAGTTCCAGTGCGGCAGCACATGAATGGTATGCTCTTTGGTGTTCCATTTGCTGCGATACAGATAATACCTGTCTTTGGGCAGTCCGGCAAGGTCGCAGATGCCGAAATAACTGCTTCTGCTTGGCCAGTAGGTGTCATAAGGTGTGGGTTCGCCGAGATAGTCATATCCTGTCCACACAAATTCTCCTGTCACCCATGAATAGTCGTCCTGCATCTTCCAGTCATCATCGGGCAGGTTGCTCCACGAGCAGTATTCAGTGTCGTAGCTTGAGCACTGGCCGTCGGGATAGGTAGCATTGTCGGATATGACCACGGGGAACTTGTATACGCCTCGTGAACTGACTGTGGATGCTGTTTCTGATCCGAGCAGGAATCCCTGTGGCAGACTCTTGATGCTGGTGGTATACTTATGCACGCGATAGTTGAACCCTGGCACGTCCATGGCCTGTGCGAACCCTGTCTTGATGGCTGCTTCCGCCCTGTCCATACCCTGTGTCACGGGGCGTGTGGGGTCGAGTTTATGACAGATGTCTTGCAGATGTTTGGCTATGTCTGTGCCGCCCTTCATGCCCTGTTCAGGTATTTCGTTGCCTATGCTCCACATGATGATGGCGGGATGATTGCGGTGGTGCTTCACCAGATTGGTGATGTCTTTGTCGGCCCATTCTTTGAAGAAGCGTGCATATCCGTTTTTGCATTTCTTATAAATCCACATGTCGAAACTCTCTGCCATCACCATCATACCCAGCGAGTCGCAGATGTCCATTTGCATCTTGGATGGCATATTGTGTGCAGTGCGTATGGCATCGCATCCCATCTCTTTCATCATTTTGATTTGCCTTATGAGGGCAGCCTTGTTTTCGGCCGCACCCAGAGGTCCGAGGTCGTGATGCAGGCATACACCCTTAATCTTGCGTGTCTTGCCGTTCAGTTCAAATCCCTTTTCGGCTGAGAATCTGATTGTTCTGATGCCTACGTTTACGGTTTGTGCATCCACAGCCGTCCTGTTTTCTTTATACGTTATCTTTAGTCTGTAGAGATAAGGAGTTTCGGGAGACCACAGATGGGGTTTCCTGACAGTCAGTTTAGTGCTCAACTTGCCATCTTGTCCGATGTTGCAATGGCTGGCAGCCACGAGTTGGTTACTATTGTCAAATAGTTCCACCTCTGCTCCTGAATTCTTTATTATGTCTTTACGCACTATTTTGGCGTCAACAGCCACAGTGGCTGTATCCTTGCTGGCTGATATGGTGCGTGCAAATGTCTCCCACTGATCCAGATGGTTGTCTCCTGTGAGGATAAGGGTTACGGGTCTGTAGATTCCACCTCCTGGATACCATCTGCTGCTCTCTTCCATATTCTTGAGGTGTACTTCAATGATGTTTTCTTTGTCGCCGAAGCGAGCCATGGGGGTAATGTCTGCTCTGAAGGCGTTATATCCGTATGCCCAGTATGCAGCCTGTTGGCCATTAACGGTTACGGTAGGTTCGCTCATGGCACCATCAAAGAGTAGTTCGGCATGGCTGTAGCCCTTAGGTATGGTAATGGTGGTCTTGTAATACCCTTCGCCTATCCATGGCAGGGCACCTGAACGGCCGCTCTTTTCAGATTTCTCTTTCTCGCCGTTCTGTTCTATAGCCACCCATTGCAGGTCCCACTTTTTGTCGAAAGGTCCTGCTATGGCCCAATCGTGAGGCACGCTCACCTGCTCCCACTGTGATTTATCTCTTGAGAATGCCCATCCTTTGGATAGTGTCAACTCCTTGTGTTGCTGTGCCATGGCCACTTGCGATGCGACCATTGCAGCAATCAATAATGCTTTTTTCATTGTAGACTGTCAGTAGTATTGTTTTTGTTATATATAATGAGATATCCCTTAGTTTCGCGTAGTGTAGAATGGCGAAAACGGTCAGTCGTTAAATCCGGCTGTGAGTTCGCAAATCCTAACTATCACCTGCATGGCTTTTTCCATTACCTGTATGCTCACAAACTCGTATGGCCCGTGGAAATTCACTCCTCCGGCAAAGATGTTGGGGCAGGGCAGACCTTTGAAACTCAGTTGCGCGCCGTCGGTGCCGCCTCTGATTGGTTGCACCTTTGGGGTCACAGCACATTCCTGCATGGCTCTCAGCACGAGATCTATAACATGCATGTTGGGATCTATTTTCTCCTTCATGTTATAATACTGGTCATTGACATCTGCGGTCACGGTGCCCTCGCCGTATTTCTCGTTCATCTTCTTGGCGCATGCCTTGACAAAAGACTTGCGGTCTTCAAATCGGTCTCTGTCGTGGTCTCTTATTATGTATGAGAGTGTGGCAGACTCTGTTTCTGCCTTTATGCCTATGAGGTGATAGAATCCCTGGTAACCCTCTGTGGTTTCGGGTGTTTCATTGTCTGGAAGCATGGCTGCAAACTCCACTGCCAGCCTGTTGGCATTTATCATCTTGCCTTTGGCATAGCCGGGATGCACGCTCACTCCCTTTATTCTTATCTTGGCAGAAGCGGCATTGAAATTCTCAAATTCCAGTTCGCCCAGATCGCCACCGTCTATGGTGTACGCCCATTCGCATCCGAATTTTTCCACGTCGAAATGGTGTGCGCCCATGCCTATCTCCTCGTCGGGATTGAAGGCCACTCGTATGTCGCCATGCTTTATCTCCTTGTGGTCGCGCAGGTAGCACATGGCCTGTATGATTTCTGCTATGCCCGCCTTGTCGTCGGCTCCCAGCAGTGTATGGCCGTCGGTCACGATGAGGTCTTCGCCCTTATGGTTGAGCAGTTCGGGGAATTTGGTGGGTGATGATATTACATCTTCCGACAGGAGTATGTCGCCACCTTGATAGTTGTTCACGATATGTGCTTTGATGTTGGCGCCGCTACAGTCGGGACTGGTATCATAATGGCTGATAAATCCGATGGTGGGCACACCCTTGATGTTGCCCTTGAGTGTGGCGTATAGATATCCTTTATCATCGAGTTCCACGTCGGAGAGTCCCTCACTTATCAGTTCCTTTTTCAGATATTCGGCAAAGAGGAGTTGCTTGGGTGTGCTGGGCACGCTTTGGCTTTCTTCTGACGACTGTGTGTCAAACTTTGTGTAATTGATAAATCTTTCGGTCAAATTCATATTATGCTGTTATGTCGTTTACGTTTGTGAATACATTATTATAATACTGCAAAGTTACAAATATTCTTTTTATTATCCAAATACTTAGTCAATTTATTCGTTCTCTTTTTTCCTTGGCATTATCCTAAAGCCTATCATTGCCATAATGATGCTCATAAACGGACTGATGATATTGAAGAAGCAATAGGGTAAGTATGTGAGGGTAGATACGCCGAGAACTGTGCTCTGCGTCATGCCGCATGAGTTCCATGGTACCAATACGGATGTCACGGTCACTGCATCTTCGGTGGTGCGGCTTAGCAGTCGCGCCTCCAGGTTATGTTTTTCGTATATATTGCGAAACACATTGCCACTCAGTAGTATACAGATATACTGGTCAGCCACGGTGGCATTGAGTAGCAGTCCCGAGGCTACGGTGGAAGTAACCGTAGACACGCGTCCCTTGGCAAAACTAATAAACATGCGGGTGATGCCTGCCGTCATGCCCCCAGCTGTCATGGTGGCACCAAAGCATACGGCGCACAGAATGAGCCAGATGGTAGACATCATGCCTGCCATGCCGCGTGTGGATACCAGTTCGCCCAGCATTGCATCAGAGGTGGAAAGCGTGGTGGGGCCAAACACCGACTGCATGGCTCCGCTGAAGAGGTCGCCGCCGCCAATCTCGCCAAGTGCCTCGGGTTGGAATATAAGCCCGAAGATCATGGCAAGCAGTGTGGAGGCAAACATGGTTACTATTGCCGGCAGGCGTTTCACTATCATTACGGCTGTTATCAGTGGTACCAGCATCAGCCATGGAGATATGCAAAAGCGCGCTGAGAGTGCCTGCCTGAAGGTTTCGAGTTGCCCGATATCGCCTGAGTTGCGCATCAGACCAGCCGCTATGAATATTATTAGAGCCACCGCCATAGATGGGATAGTGGTGAGCAGCATATAGCGGATATGGGTGAAGAGTGGCACATCGCAGGCTCCTGCAGCAAGCACCGTGGTGTCTGACAGTGGCGACACCTTATCGCCGAAATAGGCTCCGCTGATTATTGCTCCTGCTATCCATCCTTCGTCAAAGCCCTGTGCCTTGCCTATACCCATCAGTGCCAGACCGATGGTGGCAATGGTGGTCAACGAACTACCTGTCATGATGCTTACCAATGCACTTATTATGCAGGTGGAAGCAAGAAACACGCTGGGATGGATAATTTCCAGACCGTAATAGATCATCGTGGGCACTATGCCGCTCACCATCCATGCGCCACCCAGAGCACCTATGAAGAGCAGGATGATGAGAGCCGTGGCCACCTGTGATATGTTTTGTGTGATGCTCTGCTCAAACTTGCGCCAGGGCACACCTGCTACCCCTATGCCTATCAAGCAGCAGATGGCTGAACTCATTAGTAGCACCACCTGGCTCGGACCGCTCAGCGAGTTGCTGCCGTATGTATGGATGGTCACAGCCAGCATGCCCACAAGCATTACCAGTGGAGCCAACGACAGTGTTATGGACAGATGGTGGTGCGGATATTTCCTGCGTTTGAGGGTGTCTTGTAGATTGCTCAGTCCCATATTGTGGATTGCTAAATGTGAAGCTTTGCATCTTTGTATGATGGCAAATTAGATTTTTTGCCTCCTCTGGTGTGGAAGTCTATACCTTAAACGACTCGCTGAAAGCCATTGGTATTCTGTCGAACGGTACTTTGCTATCATCCTCAGATGTTGCCTATAGTTAGAATTGCAAAGATAATCAAAAATCCTCAAACTCAATATATTTGGTATTGAATTTGAGGAAAATTAAGATTATGTGTTAAACAAAAATACCGCTCTTTATCCTCGCGGACCAAGAGCGGCAATAACATAATTTTATAATTAACAAAATAATTTACTCGGCAAAGGTACAAAAATAAGGCGAAACTACAAAAAGTTGTCGCCTTTTTTTTGTTTCCACACCGAATTACGTGAGTATTCATTTTAACACGAATGACACGAACGTTATTAAAAGATTAGTCTCATTTTCTGCACTTAATTTTTATTCAAGTTTCGTAAGTTGAATCAGAGAATAAGTGCAAGCGTTCAAGGCACGCCCCGAAGGGGCAACGAGCACATAGCCCAGGGCATCGCCCTGGGTATGATGAAGCGATGAAGTGCGCCCTGAAGGGGCAAAAGCATTATCGTGCAAGCGTTTATAGAGACGCTTTTGCCCTTT
>JALFPC010000122.1 GCA_022782305.1 Prevotella sp.
CACAACCTAAAGTTGAGTTCTGTGCGAAACCCTATGTTTGAGAGCAACCAGTTTTCAAAGGTCTTCACTTTCATCGGTTCTGCATTCATACTCATCTATTTTGTGGGCATAGGCACTGCCATTGGTGCAGCAGCGGGAGGAGCACATCCGGAAGTAATATTCGGATTACTGGGATTGCTGCTACTACCCATGGATTTTGGTATGCGCTTCGGTGCACAGCAAACACCATCGCTCATGATTAAGCCTTACATGATCATGCCACTGCGCAAGCAGGATATCATTGATTGCTTCCTCGTATCTATACTCACCATTCCATACAACCTCATTTGGCTGGCATTGGTCATCCCCTACTGCTTCATCATCTGGTGTGGAGGTGCAACACTCACAACCGTCACACTGGTGTTTATCATGGCCATGGGCGCATTCTATGTAAACAGTATGTGGTATCTCTTCTGCCGCTCGCTGATTCAAAAGCATCTGGCATGGGCTTTGTTGCCCGCAGCCACAGAGTTACCACTTTTTATCCTGCTTTTCATCAACAATGGCAAAGCGTTTGAGCATGCTATGGATTTCCTTGCTGCACATGGGTTCACATGGTATGCCGCTGTCATTGGTATAGTGCTATTTGGAGTGCTATTTGTGGCCAACCGCCATCTGCAGATGATGTTTGTGGATATCGAAGTGGCCAAGAAAGAGAAAGAAACCAAGGTTAAGGTGTCGGCAATGTCTGGATTCAACCGCTTCGGCATCATGGGCGAATATCTAAAGATTGAGATAAAGAGTGCATTGCGCAACAAATCTATAAAGACGGCATATCTCACGGGCCTGGCGGTCATCATAATGCTCAGTTGCATGATTGCCTACACAGATGTATACTCGGGTAATTTCGCTATCAACACATGGTGCGTATATTGCTTTATCTTCTTCGGTGCCGTCAACCTGATAAAGATTATGGGGCCCGAAGGTAATTATATAGACATGCTGATGGTGCATAAGGAGAATATCTACGATCTACTAAAGGCCAAATATTATTTCTTCTGCTCAGTGCTTATCATTCCCTTGGTGCTGCTCATACCACCGATGGTCACAGGCAAGATGTCGCCACTGATGATCGTCTCATACCTCTTCACGGCATCGGGACTATGCTATTTCATTCTCTTCCAATTGGCTGTATACAACCGCCAGACCATATCACTCAACACCAAGATGACTTCAAAGGGAAAATTTGAAAACACCTTGCAGTTTGTAATTGAAATGGTGGTTTTCTTCCTACCGGTAATACTCGTGATGATACTCAGCACCATATTCGGCGACGCTATAGCATATATCATCCTGCTCGTCATTGGATTGACACTCACAGCCTCACACCATATCTGGCTGAGAAATATATATGACAGGTTGATGAAACGGCGCTATCTGCTCATCGAGGGATTAAAGGACACAAGGCAGTAAACAGTTTTATTGCTGTAATAATATCTAAATACGCATACGTATGAAGACATTACTGATCATGGTGGGCAAAACAGTAAACAAGCATTTCGTTGCTGGCATCAATGACTATTGTGAGCGCATCTCTCATTATATGCCTTTTGACACACTTGTGATACCAGAACTCAAAAATACACGTAAGTTGACAGAAGAGCAACAGAAGGTTGCTGAGGGAGAACTGATACTCAAACAGTTGCAATCTACTGACATGGTGGTTCTTCTCGATGAACACGGCAAGGAGATGAGAAGTATAGAACTAGCATCATGGCTTGAACATAAAAGGGCCACATCGCGCCGACTCGTATTCATAATTGGTGGTCCATATGGTTTCTCATCTGCTGTTTATCAACGCTGTAATGAACAGCTCTCTCTAAGCAAACTCACCTTCTCGCACCAGATGATAAGGCTTGTGTTTACCGAGCAGATCTATCGGGCTTGCACTATCATCAAAGGCGAACCTTATCACCACGAATAAATAATTATCCCTCGATTCACATCGAGGGATAATAACAACACAAACACAAAATAAAAAACTCAGTCTTATGAGAAACGACTGGTCCTTACAAATTAAAAATCATCACTATTTAATAATCATCACGATCCAAAATTATTAAATTGCCATAAGCATACAACTTATTGTATGCCTCGCTCACGCAACTTGACTTGCCAATTCCATGCTGACTTTAGCGTGTCTTCTAGACTAGTTTCTGCCTTCCATCCCAATACCTTGTTAGCTTTTTCGGGATTGGCCCAAACCTTCTCAATATCACCGGCACGACGAGGAGCATATGCCCAATTAAGCTTCACTCCTGTGGCCTTCTCAAATGCGTCAACTATCTCCTTGGTGCTCACACCCTTGCCTGTACCCACATTAAATACTTCGAGACGATCGCTGTCTGTTTCCAATACTCGCATCATAGCCTTCACATGTGCTTTGGCTAGGTCAACAACATAGATATAGTCGCGAATACACGTGCCATCGGGTGTGTCATAATCATTGCCAAACACCTTAAGTTGATCCCTAATTCCTATAGCAGTTTGAGTTACGTAGGGAATGAGGTTCATGGGCACACCATTTGGCAATTCGCCGATGATGGCAGTAGGATGGCTGCCTATTGGATTGAAATATCTTAGCAAGATGGCCTTGATATCTGCACCGCTGTTTATATAATCGCGAATAATCTCTTCGTTCACCTGCTTGGTATTGCCGTAAGGGCTTTCTGCTGGCTTGATGGGGGCATCCTCTGTAACTGGCAGATGCTCCGGATCAGGTTGGCCATATACCGTGCAACTGGATGAGAAGATAATGCCCTTCACGCCATGTTTGGGCATAAGCTCTAGCAAGTTTATGAGACTGACAAAATTATTGCGGTAATAGAGCAGTGGTTTCTCAACACTCTCGCCCACAGCCTTGCTTGCAGCAAAATGAATGATTCCCTCAATGTCGGGATACTTGGCGAACACTCCCTCCATGGCAACATAGTCGCAGCAGTCTACCTGCTCGAATGCTGGTCGTATGCCTGTAATCTTTTCGATGCCATCGATGACATCGGCATTTGAATTAGACAGGTTATCGACTATCACTACCTTGTAACCTGCATTCTGCAATTCCACTGTGGTATGAGAACCGATGAAACCTGTTCCTCCTGTTACCAATATTGTTTGTTTCATAATGAGTAATTAAATATTCAATTAGTTATTAGACTACAAAGGTAATACAAATTGGGCAAAAGAAAAAATTATTTGCTCACTTTTTTGCCCTCAACTTATATAGAGAGGCGTTTTTGAACCATAAGGAGCAAAAAATGGAGTGTACCTGTCATAATACAGACACACTCCATTAATTCAGTGGTGGTAAAAATCGCCTAATCCATTCCGAACATTGTGCGCAGACCACCATCTACTCCTGAGAAGCCCATAAAGGCAAGACTAAGCAGACCGGCTGTTATCATTACTATGGCCACACCACGCATGCCCTTGGGTACATTGGTCAACTCAAGTTGTTCGCGAATGCCAGCAAATACTGTGAGGGCCAATCCAAAGCCTACTGCAGTTGAAAGGGCGTATACTACGCTTTCTACAAACGAGTAGTCCTTTTGTATCACCAGGATGGCAACACCGAGCACGGCACAGTTGGTGGTGATAAGGGGAAGGAAGATGCCCAATGCTTGATATAACACGGGAGACACCTTTTTGAGGATAATCTCTACGAGTTGCACCAGTGAGGCTATCACGAGAATGAAGGCAATGGTCTGAAGATACTGTAGGCCATAAGCATCAAGCACCGTTTTCTGCACAATGTAAGTCACTATGGTGGCAAGGGTCATCACAAAAGCCACAGCTGCACTCATGCCCAGGGCGGTGTCTACTTTCTTTGATACACCGAGAAACGGACAGATGCCGAGGAACTGGGCCAGCACGATATTATTGACAAATATCGCTGAAATGAATATCAATATATATTCCATGATTATTATTTCTTGAGTTTGTTAACTATTGCTATGAGGAAGCCTAAGGTGATGAAGGCTCCTGGAGGTAGGATAAACATGAGCACATTGCATGACTCAGGCATAAGCACATAGCCAAATATGCTGCCACCTCCGAAGATCTCACGCACCGCACCCAAGAGGGTGAGAGCAAGAGTGAAACCAAGGCCAATACCTATACCATCGAAAAGACTAGCCAAAGGGGTGTTTTTGCATGCAAAAGACTCGGCACGGCCCAAGATAATACAATTAACCACAATAAGGGGGATGAAAAGTCCCAACGACTTGTCTATGTCTGGCAGATATGCCTTTATGAGCATCTGAAGGAGCGTGACAAACGAGGCAATAACAACCACGAACACTGGTATACGTACCTTGTCGGGGGTTAGGCTCTTGATGAGCGAGATAGCTATGTTTGAGCAGATGAGCACAAACATAGTGGCCAATCCCATAGACATGCCATTGGTGGCACTGGTTGTGGTGGCCAGAGTAGGACACATGCCAAGGAGAAGAACAAAGGTTGGATTCTCCTTGACTATTCCATTTGTTATTATTTTTAAGTAATTCATAATTCCGTTTCCTCCATGATTATTTGTTACCATTTGAGTTGGCTTTACCATCGGTTGCCTGCTTTGTGGCACCGCTCTGGCCGTCTACCTGAGCATTGCTATTTTGCTTCTCATATGCCACATAGGCTTGATTGACAGCCTTGAGGAATGCGCGCGAGGTAATGGTGGAGGCTGTGATTGCATCCACATCGCCATCATCGTTCTTTACCTTTAAAGGATTGGCGCTATCCATCTTGCGACCGATAATACTTCCCTTACCATCTTTCTGAAACCACTTGTCTGCCTTGGCGCCCAAACCAGGTGTTTCGGCTGACTGAAGGATAGTATAACCGAGCACTGTGCCCTCAGCATCAAAACCTACCAGCACCTTCACATCACCGCCGAAGCCGCCCACGGTACTCTCGATTGCGGCACCGATAAATTGTCCAGCCTTATTGTTGGCCTTGTGAACGATGAATGTAAACTCCTTGCCGCTGAAGGTTTCAACCACAGTGTCGTTTGCTGTGACGGTCAGTTCTTCCTGACATAGCACACTCTTGATACCATTGGCCAGGGCAAGTTCGGCCTGCAGGGCCACAGGACCCTTGGTTATGTTGTTGACCCAGGCGAGCAGGGCACCACTGGCTATCGCTACGACAACCAGCACTATTACCATGTTGGGTAATGTTGACTGAAGTTTTTTCATTTCTTTACTACCTCCCCGAATCTCTTTGGTTTAACGTATGAATTAATAAGTGGGGTAAACGCATTCATGATGAGTATCGCAAATGACATTCCCTCAGGATAGGCTCCCCAGTTGCGGATGACCACAGTAAGTACTCCTATGGCTACACCATAGATAAGTTGACCCTTACCGCACATTGGCGAGGTGACATAGTCGGTGGCCATAAAGATGGCACCGAGCATCAGACCACCGCTAAACAATACGGTGAATGGGTCGGCATAGGCTGGATTGGCAAGGTGCATGACACCGCTTAGAATGAATACAGTGGCAAGAATACTTACAGGGATGTGCCAGGTGATAATCTTCTTCCAAAGCATGTAGGCAAGACCGATGAGCAGAGCAAGGGCGCAAACTTCGCCTATGGTACCAGCTCCAGCTGTGGTGTTGCCAAGGAAGAGATTCCAGGCTGAAGGCAACTCATTGAGCACATCGGGATTGCCACTCTTGATAGCCCATTTCATCACTGACAATGGAGTAGCACCGGTCTCGGCATCGAGATAGGCTCCCACCTGACCGGCCACAGGCCATAAGGTCATCTGTGCAGGAAAGCTGACCAAAAGAAAGCAACGGCCCACGAGGGCAGGATTAAAGATATTGCAACCCAATCCGCCAAAGGTCATCTTGCCAACACCTATGGCTACCAATGCGCCAAGGATAATAATCCATATAGGCAGGTTGGAAGGGAGGTTGAAACCCAACAGAAGGCCTGTGAGCACAGCCGAACCGTCACACACAGTGGTGCGAGGATTCTTGATTATATACTTGTTGATAGCCCACTCAAAGAATACGCAGGCCAACACACTCGACAAACATACCACTGCCGAACCGATACCGAAATAATACAGGGATACCAGCAGAGCGGGAACGAGTGCGATAATCACTCCATACATATTGCGCTCCACGCTATCTGTGCCGTGGGCATGAGGAGATAATGATACTATTAGTTTTCCCATTTTGAATTTACTTACTTTTTAGCGTTGCGGGCACGGATAATGCCCATGACTGTTGATTTTCCCAAACGAATATTATCGAGGATAGGACGGTGAGACGGACAGGTAAACTGGCACGAACCGCACTCTATACATGATACAATATCTTCTTGCTCCACCTTGTCCCACATGTGCTTGGCAGATGCGGTGGCCAGGAGATAGGGTTCCAACCCCATAGGACATGCAGCCACACACTTGGCACAGCGGATGCATGGATCGGGCTCCTTGCGCACCGCGTCATCTCCACTCAAGATGGTGACACTATTGGTACCCTTGCACACTGGCACGTCGATATTCATCAGGGCCTTACCCATCATAGGACCTCCTGCCAACACTTTATTGTCGCCCTCGGGCATGCCGCCACAGAGGTCTATAAGCACTCTCATTGGGGTTCCCATGCGCACAAGGAAATTGCCGGGATGTGCCAACAGTTTGCCTGTGACGGTGGTGTAGCGCTCAAACAATGGTTTGTTTTTCATTACTGCCTCATAAACGGCATAGGCTGTTCCCACATTCTGCACGATGGCACCCACGTTTACAGGAATGGCAGGAGGGGCTGGCACCTGACGACGTATTACGGCATCCACCAACTGTTTCTCGCCACCCTGCGGATAGCGTTGCTTGAGCGGTACTACCTCTATGCGTGGGTCGTTGGCAGTCTTTTCGGTGAGCAGTGCAATGGCTTCTGGTTTATTAGTCTCTATGCCAATGTAGCCTTTGTCAACCTTGGCAGCCTTCATCAGAAGATCCAAACCAACCAATATCTCATCAGCATGCTCCATCATCAGACGGAAGTCGGCAGTGATATAGGGTTCACACTCCACTGCATTGATGATTACACATTCGGCCTTGGCTCCTGGAGGGGGGCACAGTTTGATGAATGTGGGAAATCCAGCACCTCCCATACCTGTGACACCAGCAGTCTTGATGCGTTCTACGATTTCCTCTGGAGTGAGTTCGGGGTGATCGGCAAGTGTTTCAAGCTTGTCGCTGCGGTCTATGCTCTCTTCCCATTCGTCACCCTCAACATTGATGATGATCACTGGTTTCTGATAACCCGTGGCATCAATAATGGTGTCTATCTTGGCCACTGTGCCAGATACCGACGAATAAACGGGTGCAGAAACAAAGCCGCCTGCTTCGGCTATGAGGGTACCCACCTTCACCTTGTCACCCTTGGCCACCACAGCCTTTGCAGGTGCGCCTATGTGCTGAGACAAAGGAAAGACTGCCTGTTTGGGCAGAGGTGCCGCTACTGTTGCTATGTCGTGCGACAGTTTGTTTTCCTCAGGATGGACTCCTCCTATTCTAAATGTACGAATATTCATTTTTATAATATAATAATGTGTATCTTTATTATCGGATGGATAATGTCTTTTCCATCATTAATTAGTTTGTTTTTCTTCTGCAGGCTCGGCTGCTGGCTTGGATACTGGCTCCGTTGCTGGCTTAGTTGCTGGCTCGGGTGTTGGCTTGGGTGCCGGGAAATTTACCTCAACAATGGCATTGCGTGGGCATACCTTCACGCACTTGCGGCATAGGCGACACTTTGTGTGGTCGATATATGCCACGTTTCCCTCTACTGTGATGGCACCAAAGGCACATTCCTTTTCACACTTGCCGCATCCTATGCACGACACCTTGCAGGCCTTCATGGCAATGGGTCCCTTGTCTTTGTTTACACACGACACGTAGACACGGCGGTTCTTGGGTCCTTTTTTGCGAAGTTCGATGATGTGACGAGGACATGCCTTGACACAAGCTCCACACGATGTGCACTTGTCCTCATCTACTTCGGCTATGCCTGTCTCTTGGTTGATGCTGATAGCACCAAACTGACATGCCGACACACAATCTCCGCAACCCAAACAGCCATAACCACAAGCTGTCTCACCAGCACCACAGGCATTAATGGCCGAACATGTACGTAAACCCGAATACTCGGCAATGCGTGGACGGTTGACACAGGTTCCGTTGCAACGCACCACTGCCACCATAGGTTCACTATTGGCGATGGCCATGCCAAGCAAATCGGCAATCTGACCCATCATCTCCTGTCCTCCTACAGGGCAATACAATCCATCGAGACTACCGGCATCGGCACCCTTGACCAACGCATCGGCCATACCACCGCAACCGGGATATCCGCAACCGCCACAATTGGCCTGGGGCAACAGAGAGGAAACCTCTGCCAACCTCGGGTCTTCCTTAACAGCAAATTTCTTTGAGACTATAAACAGGACTATGGCCGAAACCAAGCCTATCGCACCCAATACAATTACTGCCATAAAAATGAAATCCATAATAGTATAATTTGTTTTAGTTAATATATTTTGTCTTGCTATTCTTTTAACTTCTAATCATCAGTGTAGATATTATCCATTCGCTCAAGACCATCAGTTCTATGAATACGGAAAATGTCATGACTTGCCCTCAATGACAAACTCCACACCACGGCTCACCTTATTTTTGAACAAGTATAGAACTAAATAATAGAGCAACACAAATCCTAAACTTGACACTGCCGCCAATATATCATCAAGACCCAACGAAATCATGCCAAACAAAGACACCATCAGCACCGCAAAGGGAAAGATGAAGGCAAAGAGTAGAGCTTTGTTGACAGCTCGACTGCTCGTGCATACTACCACCTCATCTCCTACGTGCATGTCTGTTCCCAACGTGGGCATATACACATCCACGATTTTCTCCTTCATTTCAGAAGCACTGCAATGGCCCGCAATCTTGCAAGATGCGCATGCTGAAGTCTGCACTATGCGCACCATCACATGGCCATCGGTAATCTCTATAATTTCTCCTTTATGCTTTATCTCGTTGCTCATGAGCCAAAATTTCAATGAACAGATGGATTGCTATATCCACTTTGCAAATGCAAAGGTAATACTATCTTTTGAATATTCCAACAATTATTATTAAGAATTTCATAAAAAAATCCGTAATCGTTTGCGGTTATCCAAAAGTTTTTATAACTTTGTATCGAAGAAATAAACAATTACCTGATTGGCATTATGAAAGCAACAGAACAAACCATTAAGCAAGTAGAGAGAACAATAGGCAAAATAGCCGATAAGTTCCCTCATGTAGAAGAACCTACTATCCTCACAGATATACATCTTAGAGCCAATCAGGAAACAGGAGAACTGGTGGCTTTCGACGATGACGACAAGGAGATAACACGCGCCGTGATAGAGCAGTGGATTGGAAACACCGACGAATCTTTCTATTCCGACATAACAACGGTAATCAAACAGTGTATCAACAATTATCACACCATGCTCGAGGATATCGCTATCCTTAAACCATATTCCTTCGTTCTTGAGAATGAGGACAAGGAACTTATCAATGACCTTTATCTCATTGATGACGATATCATGATCTTTGACCCAGAACTGATGAAAGGGCTCGACGAGGATCTCGATCAGTTTCTCGATAATCTCATGAAAGAATAGACAGGTTTAATCTCATGATAGAACAGGCAATCATTTGCACTTTTCTATCCATTCATGCAATGTCTGCTGCGATACGCCCATTGTCTCCAACCGTCGTAGTATGACAAGTGCCTCACGCTTGCGGTTGGCACTTATCATGGTGACAGCCTTGCTCAGCATATAATCGGCATTGTCACAATCTTTCTCAAGAGCCTTGTCCCAATCATATATGGCCTGGTCATACATCCCCTCCTTGTGTTCATAGGATGCACGCATCACATATACTGATGCAGAATCAGGAAAGAGTTTGGTCATGATGTTGAGTTCATCCCAAACCTCAGTTTTCTTACCCTGACGGATATAGGTTTCAGTTAGTCCAATACGGGCCTCTAGATTGCGGGGTGCACGTATGAGCACTTTGCGATAGTCAGACTCAGCATCGGCATACCTACGTACATTATTATATACATAGGCCCTAAAAAATAATGCTGTAATGTTGCCCTCTTCCTTACTTAAAATCTCGCTATACTCATCAATGGCATAGTCCCACTGCTGCAACTGCACATTTATGGCAGCCTTGCGCAAATGTAGATCCACAGAATAGGTTGTGCTGAGTGCTATCTCTCTATTGAGAGCGCTGAGTGAATCACGCAACTGCTGCGGAGTTTGGGCGCTGAGTCCCAAACTCCACAGCATGCATATTACAATCATCAATGCCCTAATCATGCCGATCATGCATTATGGATATAATCTACGATCCAAGCTCCTACCTCTGCTGTTCCGTATTGGGCACCGCCTTCCACTTGAATCTCTGGAGTGCGCACATTTGCATCTAGAGATGCGTCCACAGCCTTACGTACCAGAGTGCCTTCTTCTTTCAAGTCGAAATATTCGAGCAACATAGCCACAGAGAGTATCTGCGCCAATGGGTTGGCAATATTCTTGCCCTTGGCTTGAGGCCATGAACCATGAACGGGTTCAAATACAGGTGTGCTCTCACCCGTGGATGCAGATGGAAGCAATCCCATGGAACCAGATATGCAACTGCCCTCATCTGTGAGGATATCACCGAATGTATTTTCTGTTACCATCACATCAAAGAAGGTAGGCTCAGCTATCATGCGCATAGAGGCATTGTCTACAAACATATAATCAACGTTGACGTCAGGATATTCGGGTTCAAGTTCTTTTGCTATCTGACGCCACAAACGACTGGATGCCAATACATTAGCTTTGTCAACCACTGTTAAGTGATGATTTCTCTTACGTGCATAGTCGAAGGCTACACGAAGTATGCGTTCTATCTCTGGACGTGTATAGTAATTGGTATCGTAGGCTTTGTCATTATCCTGATATTTCTCTCCGAAATACATACCTCCAGTCAACTCACGTATACAGATAAAGTCGGCACCCTCAACCAATTCAGGACGGAGTGGTGACTTATGCACAAGACATTTAAATGTCTGTACAGGGCGAATATTTGCAAACAGGCCGAGTTTTTTACGCATAGCCAGCAGTCCCTGTTCGGGTCTTACCTTTGCTGTGGGGTCGTTGTCGAATTTCGGATCACCCACAGCGGCAAAGAGCACTGCATCAGCAGCCTTGCATATCTCAAAGGTATCCTCAGGAAAGGGGTCACCCACCTCGTCAATAGCATGGGCACCGCAGAGCGCTTCGGTAAACTCCACCTTATGTCCAAACTTGGCAGCTATGGCTTTCATCACTGCCACTCCTTGTTTCATTATCTCTGGTCCAATGCCATCTCCGGGCAGAACCGCAATTTTCATTTCCATAGTAGTGTATTAATATTTGTTTATGTTTTTTGTTAGTTTATGGCGGCATAGTCGTCATGCTCTATGATATTGAGCATCTTGAATGTAGCCTTGATGGCAGCCTCTGTTTGGTCGGCATCCAATCCGCGAGTTTTAAACGATTTATTGCCATTGCGCCATGTAATCACCGTTTGCACGAGGGCATCGGTTCGTCCTCCTGGTGGTATCGAGACGGCATAGTTTTCGAGTATCGGGAAGGTACGATTAAGATTATCCTTGTATATCTTGCGTAGCGCTTTCACAAAGGCGTCATATTGTCCGTCTCCCGTCGAGTCTGCCTCATATTGCGAACCATTGATATCTACCTTCAGACTCGCAAGTGGTTTGAGACCATAAGCCGACGATACCATATAACTCACCAGTTTAACCTTGTCTTCGGGTGCATCGTGCTTAAGCACATCACTGACAATAAAGGGCAGGTCATCAGGAGTAACCATCTCCTTGCGGTCGCCGAGTTGCGTAATGCGTTCCGTTACCCTACGTGTCTGTTCAGGTGTCAGTTCAAGTCCCAATTCCTCAAGATTTCTCGCAATATTGGCCTTTCCACTATTTTTACCAAGAGCATACTCACGCTTTCTTCCAAACCGTTCAGGCACCAGATCATTGCAATATAGGTTATTCTTGTTGTCGCCATCTGCATGCACTCCTGCCACTTGGGTAAACACATTGTCTCCGACGATGGGTTGATTGGGTGCCACAGCAATACCCGAATAGCCTTCCACCAACCGGCTCACATCATTGAGTCGGTTTTCATTGATGCTTGTCTTGGCATTGAATTGGTCTTTGAGTATTACCTGAACACTCGAGAGTGGTGCATTTCCGCATCGCTCGCCCAATCCGTTAACCGTCACATGCAGTCCTCGTGCTCCGCTAAGTACTGCAGCCAGAGAGTTGCTCACCGCCAGGTCGTAGTCATTATGCGAGTGGAAGTCGAAATGAGTATCAGGGTATCTTTTAACCATCTTGCGGAAATATTCTATTACCTGCAGGGGATTCATGATACCCAGTGTGTCTGGCAACATAAAGCGTTTCACTCCCTTGTCCTTGAGTGCATCTACCACCTGAAAGACATAATCTATGGAGTCCTTCATGCCATTGCTCCAGTCTTCAAGATAGACATTCACATCAAAACCGCGACTTATTGCATAGTCTATGCATCTTGTTATGTCGCCTATATGCTCTTCGGGAGTTTTGTGCAACTGTTGCAAACAATGCTTATATGAACCCTTGGTCAGCAGGTTCACAACCCTGCCGCCACACTCGGCTATCCAGTCTATTGACAAATGGCCATCCACGAAACCGAGCACTTCCACACTGTCTAACTTGCCTATTTGACGGGCATATCGGCAGATCATCTTTACAGCCTCTTTCTCTCCGTCTGATATGCGCGCCGATGCCACCTCTATTCGGTCCACATTGAGATCCTTGAGCAACATGCGGGCAATGACCAGTTTCTCATGTGGAAGAAAGGATACCCCATTTGTCTGCTCACCATCGCGCAGTGTGCTGTCCATGATCTCAATAAACGGCTGCAAGCGACTATGGTCGCCTATCTGTTGCCGTTCTCCCATGATTCTATTTTGTCCTTGTTTTGTATGAGATAATCAATGTCATCAAGACCATTCATGAGACAATGCTTCTTGTAGCCATTTATTTCAAAGTATTCACTGCTACCAGTAGCCATATTGGTGATGGTTTGATTGGGTAGGTCAACCTTTACTGTCATCTTTGGATTAGCATTGATACTGGCAAACAATTCCGACAGGAATGACTCGCTTACCACCACAGGTAGTACGAAATTATTTAATTCGTTGTTTTTGTGTATATCGGCAAAGAAGCTGCTTACCACCACTCTGAAGCCATACCCCGCTATTGCCCATGCCGCATGCTCGCGACTAGAACCCGAACCGAAGTTTTTTCCAGCCACAAGGATGCATCCTCCATATGTAGGGTCATTTAGCACAAAATCGGGTTTTGGATTTCCATCTTTGTCGTATCGCCAATCTCGGAAGAGGTTATCTCCAAATCCTTCTTTGTCTGTGGCCTTGAGGAAGCGAGCTGGAATAATCTGATCAGTATCCACATTCTCTAATGGCAATGGCACGCATGTGCTCTCTATAATATCAAATTTCTGTTTCATATCCTTTTAATGGTTTCTTATTCAACCGTTTAAGTTGTATGGTTAATGTATATTACATAAGTGTTCTCGGGTCTGTAATCACTCCCATAACGGCTGCTGCTGCTGCCACCAACGGTGATGCCAGGATGGTGCGTGCTCCAGGTCCCTGACGACCTTCAAAGTTGCGGTTGCTTGTAGATACAGAATACTTTCCTGCTGGTATTTTGTCGTCATTCATGGCAAGACAGGCCGAGCATCCAGGCTGGCGTATTTCAAATCCTGCATCTGTCAGAATTTTGTCGATACCTTCCTCTTTAATCTGCTTGTCAACAGTCCATGAACCAGGAACAAGCCATGCCGTTACATTGTCTGCTTTTTTCTTGCCTTTTACCAATGAGGCGAATGCTCTGAAATCTTCAATGCGGCCATTAGTACATGCTCCAAGGAAAACATAGTCGATAGCATGACCGAGCAACTTCTGACCAGGGTCGAATCCCATATAATCCAAGGATTTTACAAATGATGCCTTGCCAGCTTCGTCAATATCATTCAACTCGGGAATGGACTCTGTTATACCCATACCCATACCAGGATTTGTACCGTAGGTAATCATTGGCTGAATGTCTGCAGCATCAAATGCAAGTTCCTTGTCAAAGACGGCATCATCACCGCTATAGAGTGTCTTCCAATACTCCACAGCCTTATCCCATTCTGCTCCCTTGGGTGCATATTCTCGACCTTTTAGATATTCAAATGTGGTCTCATCGGGGGCTATGAATCCTCCACGTGCTCCCATCTCTATAGAGAGGTTACATAGTGTGAGTCGTCCCTCCATGGTCATGCTCTTCACCACATCACCAGCATATTCAACAAAATAGCCAGTGGCTCCCGAGGTGGTCAACTTAGACATTAGATACAAGGCTACATCTTTTGCTGTCACGCCCTTACCTAATATACCATTGATGCTGATGCGCATAGATTTCGGTTTCTGCTGCAATATACACTGCGATGCCATTACCATCTCCACTTCGCTTGTTCCTATACCAAAAGCCACTGCTCCCATTGCACCATGGGTAGATGTATGTGAGTCTCCGCATACTATTGTCATGCCAGGCAACGATAGTCCCTTCTCTGGTCCCACCACATGTATGATTCCATTATCCTTAGACATCATGCCATAATGAGTTAGTCCAAACTCCTCAGCATTTCGTTTCAACGTGTCTACCTGCTTGCGCGAAACAGGGTCTTCAATGGGTTTATCCTGGTCGTGGGTTGGAGTGTTATGGTCTGGCATGCAGAAGATATGGTCAGGTCTAAAGCATTTTAGTCCGCGCTTTCGCATTCCGTCAAAAGCCTGAGGCGATGTAACCTCGTGGCAATACAAACGGTCTATATATAACTGTGTTGGTCCGTCTTCTACTATTTGAACCACATGTTTATCCCAAATCTTGTCAAATAATGTATTCATGTCTGATTCTTATTTTTTGAATTTGTTTATACAGTCAAGATATGCTTCTACTGATGCTGTCACTATATCGGTATTTGCTCCGAACCCGTAGTATACGCTGCCTTCATATTCCACTTGCATGTGCACTTTACCTACATCGTCAGATCCCTTGCTGATAGCCTGTATGGTGAACTCCTTGAGCACCATCTGCTTCTGGATAATCTTCTTGAGAGCCCTGATGGCAGCATCCACAGGTCCATTGCCCGTAGAAGATTCTTCAAATTTCTGGCCTGAGATATCAAGACCAATGCTTGCCACACTCTTAACACCCATACCAGTGGTAACCTGCAGATAATCGAGTTTTACGGAACGGCTCTCGGCTGTATCAGCACCAGCAAGCATAAGGATATCATCATCGTTTACTTCCTTTTTTTGGTCGGCGAGCTTCAAGAATTTCTGATATATCTTGTCTACGGTTTCCTCATTATCTACATTCACGCCCAATACACCGAGTCTATATTTGAGGGCAGCCCTACCCGACCTTGCCGTCAGTACTATTGAGTTATCATCGAGCCCCACATCCTTTGGATCCATAATCTCATAGGTGCTCACATTCTTGAGCACACCATCCTGATGAATACCGCTGGAATGGGCAAATGCATTACGTCCGACAATAGCCTTGTTGGGCTGCACGGGCATATTCATCAAGCTTGACACCATCCTGCTTGTTGGATAGATTTTGGATGTATTGATATTGGTATCAATATTAATTCCCTTATGACATTTCAGAATCATGGCAATTTCTTCGAGCGACGTATTTCCTGCTCGTTCACCAATGCCATTAATGGTCACCTCCACCTGACGTGCTCCATTGATCACTCCGCTCAAGGTATTGGCTGTTGCCATGCCCAAGTCGTTATGACAGTGAGTAGAGATAATGGCGTTGTGAACACCGTCCACATGCTCCATCAGATATTTAATCTTTGCACCATATTCCTCTGGCAAACAATAACCTGTAGTATCAGGGATATTAACCACTGTAGCACCAGCCTTTATCACAGCTTCAACCACACGTGCAAGATACTCATTATCAGTACGTCCTGCATCTTCGGCATAGAATTCTACATCCTCCACATACCTCTTTGCATACTTGACGGCAGCCACCGCACGTTCAATAATCTCCTCTCTGTTACTGTTAAACTTATACTTGATATGAGAATCACTCGTACCGATTCCTGTGTGAATACGTTTATGCTTTGCATACTGCAGAGACTCGGCAGCCACATCAATATCCTTCTCGACTGCTCTGGTCAGAGCACATATAGTGGGCCATGTCACAGCCTTGGATATTTCGATTACAGAATTAAAGTCACCTGGACTAGAGATAGGAAATCCAGCTTCAATAACGTCTACACCTAATTGCTCAAGTTGCTTAGCCACTTGAATCTTCTCCACTGTATTCAATTGGCAACCTGGCACCTGTTCTCCGTCTCTCAGAGTTGTGTCAAAAATAAATAGTCTATCACTCATATTCGTTTGTTATTATTATCAATTAAAAAAAATACCTTTCGCACAATGAAGTGAGAAAGGCTTAACTATTGAATACCACATAATCATATATACACCCTTTCACTTCGGCCTTGCATTTTAAGTCGAAGAATATTAATGGCAATATGTAGAATAAATGTAGAATTCATATTATTTCTCTTATTTGACTGCAAAGTTAATCATAATATCCCATATAAACAAATAAATTGATAGTAAATTTGCAAATAAAGTATCAGAAATTCAAAGAACCACACAAAACTATTATAAAAGATATATAATGAAATAAACAATGCAACTATGAGTAGACCCCATTGTACCTTGAGCCACCTAAAGAAAAAGCCCCTCGTGACTTTCGACTCGAAGGGCTTAAGTTAAAAGAAGGCGGCCACCTACTCTCCCGCATTGCATTGCAGTACCATCGGCGCAAGCGGGCTTAACTTCTCTGTTCGGAATGGGAAGAGGTGGGACCCCGCCGCAATAACCACCTGATTATATCTTTACGGCTTGATATAATACCGTGTCAGGTTGA
>JALFPC010000130.1 GCA_022782305.1 Prevotella sp.
CGAAGCAGCATGGGTCGCACCGCAGACCGTATATAATCAACGGAAAAAAGATAATTTATTAATCGGGAAAGTAGCACATATGTAAATAAAGCAGCAGATATATAAATAAAGCAGCAGATACATAGATAATGTGGATAAGGGATGATTATGGTTTCATAATCATCCCTTATATTTGCTTGGCACCACGCCATAGCGTGCCTCGAAGCATTTGTTGAAGTAAGATGGATCCTGTATGCCCACTCTGTAGCTAACCTCCGTAACGGTCAGTTCCCCTTCGGTCAGCAGTTCTGCAGCCACTCTCATACGCTCATTCTGTATGTATTTGTTTGGCGACATGCCGAGCAGTTTCTTAGCCATGCCGAAGAGTTTGGTGCGCCCCATGCATAGTGCATTGGCCAGTTGGTCAATATTAAAGTCGGGGTCATCGAGATGCTGTGATATCAGCATGTCTACCTTATCAATGAATTTCCTATCAGCCAAACAAAGCACTGGTCCAGTGGCATCTGCCTCGGCAGAAGACACCTTGGGGGTATTGTCGTCGTTGTTGTTTGCGTTCAGATGGTTTTTGATGAGTTGTGCCATGCGCGCCAGTAGCAGGTTATAATTGCATGGTTTCACCATATAATCATCGGCACCTGCGTTATAGGCTTTCATCTGGTGTTTCTCGTCGTTGAGTGCGGTTAGCATGATGACTGGTACCGATGCAGTGGCATTGTGCCCTTTGATCTCTTTGGTCACCTCGTAACCGTCGATGTCGGGTAGCATCACATCGGTGATGATGAGTGATGGTTTGGCTGAGATCATATCGCTCAGGGCATGCACTGCCGACAATCCATCATAGAAACTTGCAATTTTAAAGTAATTACTCAACTGGCTAATCATCTGGTCCATCATGTCTATATCATCCTCTACCACCCAGATGGTCATGTCGTTGAGAGGAATGCCAAACATCTCTCTAACCTCAGGTTCGCTGATTGTTAGTGTAGTGCTGAGGCTTGTGTCTTCGGCTTTAGACTTGAGGTCTATCCATTCGTTGGGCGTGTATGCCTCGTCGTTGTCGGGCAATGAGAGAGTGAATACAGAGCCCATGCCGTTATACTCGTATGTAAGGCATCCCTTGTGTGTCTCTGCCATGGCATGTGCGGTATATAAGCCGATGCCCATGCCGCCCTTTGAGGCATATCCATTCATAAATGGTTGGAATAGACGCTCCGCATTCTTGCCCTTGATGCCCTCGCCTTTGTCTTCTACGGCTATGGTTATGGCACCCTGTATGTGTTTGATGAAAATGGAAATATCGCTACCCTTTGGTGAATATTTTACTGCATTGCTGATTATGTTGTATACAATGGTCTCCACCATATCCTGGTCGATGGGTATTTCAAATGAGCGTTCAAATGGAGTGATGATAATGTTTACATCCTTTTGTTTTGCCATGGTGCGGAAGTCGAGGGCAATATTTCTGACAAAGGCAATAATGTCTGTATTCTCAACATGCAGGTGCATGTGTCCTGAATTGATCTTGCGGAACTCCATGAGCAGGTTTACTTGCCGCATCAGTCGGCGTGTGCCGCGTCGGAGTATCTGAATGGTCTGCCCATGTCCGCCCTCTTCGCTCATCTTGTCTACGGCACCTGAGATGATGGCCAGTGGTGTGCGCAGTTCGTGGGTTATGTTAGTAAAGAAATTGAGTCTGAATTCGTTAATCTCCTTTTCTGTTTTCATCTGTTGGTGCAGTTTGAATCGTTCTTTTGCATTATGGTATACATATACACTTCCAGTCACTGCCACCAATAAATAAATCATCCAAGCCCACCATGAGTTGTACCATGGCTGTGCTATGATGATGCGTGTGGTCACCTCGTTGCCCCATCCCTTTCCATGCATGGAGCGCAGGTGGAAGGTGTAGGTGCCCGGCGACAAGTTTGAATAATCGGCATGGTTGAGTCCTGATGGTTGTCGCCATGTCTTGTCTGCCCCTTCCAGATAATACTGGTATGATGATGCTTCAGTATTGGCATACTGGAAATTGGAGAAGAAGATGGTCAGCGTGTTTTGGTTGTGGCTGAGATGTATGTCATCGTTATTGGCTGTAATGAGGTTGAAAGCCGATTTCCCGTTTACATGAATATCTGTGATGCCCGTATTGAAAGCCAGTGAGTTGGCATCGTTGTATGACTTGCGCGGTGTGATGACAGCCAGACCTTGACGTGTGCCAAAGAGCAGTCGCCCGTCTTTGAGTTTCATGCAGCAGTTTTCCTGGAAGATATTGCTCTCTGTGGTGGCACCAGGTTTGAATGTCATCACTTTCATGTCTTTGTCGTAGATTCTCGATAGTCCGTTTTCTGTGGATGCCCAGATGCATCCATATTGATCTTCGAGCAGTGCGCACACTGTGTTGTCGCTCAGTCCCATGTTGCGGTCAATGACAGTATATGTCAGTTTCCCCTTGTCGTATCGGCATTTCACCACTCCGCTACCTTTGCCGCCGGTCCAGATGCAACCATCTGATGCAGCCAGCAGGCATCTCACCTCATCGTATGGCAGCAGGCCATTTATGGTGTTGAAGCATTCAAAGTTTTCGTTCTCTATGCCTCCCTTATGCAGTTGTGCCGTATAGAGACCATTCTGCGACGATACCCATATACGGTTGTTCTTGTCTATTATTATTGAGTGTAGTCGTGCCTCATTGGTGGTGCGGGTCAGTAGTTGTCGTGTGTGCAGTGTCATGTCTTCAGCCAATCTGGCCTCTATGAGTCCGCTCTCCTGCGAAGCCATCCAGATGCGTCCCCATCTGTCTTCTACCAGATCTAAGATATCATTAGTGGGTATGACATGTGACGGTTCTGTCTTGGTATACAGTATGTCGTCGATGAAAAGTCCACCGCCTGTTGTGCCCTTCCATTGATGTCCTTTTCGGTCAATGATTGATGTGATGACAGTATTTCTTGTGTCGGAAATAAAGGAGGTGGCCAGCGATGAAGTCTGTATGTTGTATAGTTTATTGTCGCGTGTGCTCACTATAATGTTACCATTGTGTGATGGTGCTATCATCCTGATGTCATTGCCCCATTGTATGCTTGCCGACAAGTTTGGCATTATATACTGTGATGATTTTTCGTTGGCAGGCGATATCAATGATATGCCTGAAGCCTCTTGGGCTACCCATATATTGCCATTGGTGTCAATCATGAGGTTGAGCAGAAAGTCGTTGGTGATTATAGGGTGCTGGTCTCTGGATGAGAAGTGTCTCATTTTGTCATTCTTCTCATCATAGATGAAGAGGCCATTGCCGTATGAAGCGATATAGAAAAGTCCCTGTCTGTCACGTTGTATGTTGTATTTGCGGTTGCGGGCGGCGGCAAATCTTGTGTTTTCGATAAGCATAAACTTCTTCAGTTCCCCTTTTGGTGTATACATCCACAGTTTTCCGGTCTTGTCGCCGATGAAATGATATCCTTCAATAGTGTTGAGCAGCATGCCGTTTACCATCTCATGATCAGTATCTATGGTTGCATCTCCGGTGGCAATGTCTACATATAGTTTTTTGCTTCCGCAAAATAATATCCATGTGCCGTTGCATACTATCTGGCTGCGTATGGTTGTAATTCTTCCAGCGTGCAGTGGGATAGGTGTTGAGCGTAGCAGGCTTCCGTCGAGGTTATAGGTCTCTATGCGTCGTCCGTCTGCTATGGCCAGCACTTTATTGCCGCTCACGCAAACGTCTATATACTTTGAACCTCGGTGAATGACGGTAGGATGATGGTTGCGTATCATGACCAGCCCCTTACGTGTAGCAGCCCATGCAGTGGAGTATTTATCCACTACCATCCTCGACACATAATTGTCTGCAAGCCTACCATTAGACACATTGTATAGTGTGGAAGAAGGATTACCATCTTTCACCTCCACGCATCTTATGCCCGTGTTGATGTCATACATCCACATGGTGCTGCCCACCTTCAGCAGTTTCTGGTACGGGGTTGACATGTTTTCGTCGGAGGTGTATTTTAGGAATCGCTGTCGGTGTGTGTCATAGCATGCAAAGGTATAGGTAGCGGTATGAGTCCACATCAGTCCGTTTTCGTCATCCACATACACATAGCCTATGTTTGCCCTCATCTTGCGGTCTTCGGGATTGTTAAGTTCGAGCATGTTAACAAACGAATATCCGTCATAGCGGCACAGTCCGTAAGCCGCTCCCATCCATACATATCCGCGCTTATCTTGCTTGATGTCATACACGGTATTGGTAGACAGACCGTCGGCTGTGGATATTCGTCGGCTGGTAAACACCATATCATCAATGGATGTGTTGGCCATGCATAGCATAGAAGCCAAGATACCAATCAGTAGTATAGTTATTGTTTTAGATTTCATAATTAGTATATTCTTTTGGTACCATTATTAATTAAGTAGTACGCAAAAGTAGTTATTTTATTCTAAATCAACAAATAATCATGCAATAATTTCTTATTCTTGTTAAATATTACTACCTTTGCAGTGAAAAGAGAAAAGCGAGTTAATAGTATGCGGAAATAAAACGATGACTACTGCCACCATTCAAGAATACGAAGACATACGCACGATACGCCAGCAATGGCTTTCCCTCGACAGCATTGCAGG
>JALFPC010000022.1 GCA_022782305.1 Prevotella sp.
GGCACCACGATTTCTTCTCTTATGCTATCGGCAAAGGTGATAAGCATAAAGACATTGGTATAACCACCGAGGGTGTCGGTCTCTGCGCGGGTCACTACTATATCAGACACACCGCTGTGTCTGGCTTTCATTCCAGCCATATACTGCTTGGCATTGATGACCAACTGTTGCCTGTAGCTTTCAGGATAGCCATCAGCACCATTCATGCCAGACACAAACTCATCATAACCACCCTCCATCAAACGATGATAATAATGGTTGGCAGCACGGCCCGCTAACTCAGCTTCGTCCACAGGTTTCTCGTTGGAACAAGCTGCCAACAATAAAGGCAGAGAGATGACTGCCACCATAACAAGTGGCAGACATCTCTGTTTGATATGCGTCAGACATCTCTGTCTGATAAAAGGAAAGCATATTGTCATGCTATATATCTTCCTTATCATCTAATCGAAAAATTATTTCTGACGGATGAAGATATTGATGGGCGAACCCGTCAACTCCCAGTTTTCACGTATTTTGTTTTCAAGGAAGCGCTTGTATGGTTCCTTTACATACTGCGGCAGGTTGGCATAGAACACAAAAGAGGGAATCTGCGTGTTAGGCAACTGCGAGCAATACTTAATCTTTATATACTTGCCCTTGATGGATGGTGGCGGATAGGCCTCCACGAGGGGCAGCATAACCTCGTTGAGTTTGTTGGTACCCACATGTATTTTGCGGTTGAGATACACCTGCTTAGCAGTTTCAAGCACCTTGAAAATTCTCTGTTTGGTGAGGGCAGAAGCAAAGATGATAGGGAAGTCAACAAACGGAGCCATACGGCTGCGTATGGCATTCTCAAATGTGTCTATGACCTTTTGGCTCTTGTCTTCTACGAGGTCCCATTTGTTTACCACAACCACGAGGCTCTTATTGTTTTTCTGCACGAGTTGGAAGATATTCATATCCTGGGCCTCAATACCTCTGGTAGCATCGAGCATCAGTATACAAACATCACTATTCTCAATTGCTCGTATAGACCTCATCACACTATAGAACTCGAGATCTTCGGTCACCTTGTTTTTGCGTCTGATACCGGCAGTGTCCACGAGATAGAAGTCAAAGCCAAACTTGTCATACTTGGTATATATACTATCTCGGGTGGTACCTGCAATCTCAGTCACAATATTCCTCTCCTCACCGATAAAAGCATTTATGATGCTACTCTTTCCAGCATTTGGGCGTCCAACGACAGCAAAGCGTGGCACACCCTCCTCCACGGTTTCGGGAGTGGTATTATTGAGTCGCTCCACTACCATATCGAGCAGATCGCCGGTGCCGCTACCCGTAGAAGCACTTATGCACATCGGCTCACCCAGTCCCAACTTATAGAATTCGGCAGCATAATACCGTGTTTCGTTAT
Organism: Prevotella sp.; assembly: GCA_022782305.1. Classification (GTDB taxonomy): domain Bacteria; phylum Bacteroidota; class Bacteroidia; order Bacteroidales; family Bacteroidaceae; genus Prevotella. Next base: position 1,403 of record JALFPC010000022.1, read on the forward strand.
TCTCAGCCTTGTTGGCCACCACGATGACAGGTGCCTTTGTCTTTCTCAATATCTTTGCCACGTCCACATCCCAATCGGTGAGTCCGTTGAGAATGTCAACGAGAAACAAAACGAGGTCAGCTTCTTCGGTGGCTATCACCACCTGCTTGCGTATCTCCTCTTCGAAAACATCCTCTGAGTTGACCACCCAACCGCCTGTGTCTACCACTGAAAACTCCTTGCCACACCATTCGCACTTGCCATACTGGCGGTCGCGTGTGGTGCCGGCCTCGTCGCTCACGATAGCCCTGCGCGACTTGGTCAACCTATTGAAAAGTGTCGACTTGCCCACATTAGGTCTGCCGACGATAGCTACTAAGTTTCCCATATTCTTATATAAATAATCTGTTTATTCCCTTTGGTGGGAATAAGAGATCCCACCGTATTATCTTATCTCACAATGTCCCGTCATTCGGGATTATAGCCAAAGCCGTCGAGTTCCTTTTTGGAGTTGCGCCAGTCCTTGTCCACTTTCACGAAGAGTTCGAGATACACGCTCTTGCCAAAGAATTTTTCCAAGGTCTTGCGACTTTCTGTGCTTACTTTTTTAAGAGCCACTCCCTGATGTCCGATGATGATACCCTTTTGCGACTCCCTCTCCACATATATCACTCCATTGATATGAATACTGCGGTCTGTCTCCTTGAAACTCTCCACCCTTACCTCTACGGCATAAGGAATTTCCTTGTCGTAATAGAGCAGTATCTTCTCTCTCACTATCTCACTCACAAAGAATCGCGCTGGTTTGTCTGTCAACTGGTCCTTGTCGAAATATGGCGGCGAGTCAGGCAGCAAGTCCTTGATACGCTTGAGCAGTAGGTCAACACCGAACTTATTTTTTGCCGAGATGGGCAGTATCTCTGCATTTGGCAGCAGCGAGTGCCATTTCTCCACTATCTCGCCCAGTGTATTTTGGTCAGACATATCAATCTTGTTGATGAGCAGCAATACGGGCACTTTCATCTTTGCCACCTTTTCAAGGAAGTCTATATTCTTCTCAGGGTTTTCAACCACGTCTGTCACATAGAGCAGCACATCGGCATCCTGGAGTGCCGATACCGAAAAGGCAAGCATCGACTCCTGTAGGGCATAATTGGGTTTGAGCACACCTGGTGTATCAGAAAACACTATCTGCATGTCTGGTGTGTTTACAATGCCCATAATTCTGTGTCGTGTGGTCTGGGCTTTAAAGGTGGCAATGCTGATGCGCTCGCCCACGAGTTGGTTCATGAGTGTCGACTTACCCACGTTGGGGTTACCCACGATATTTACAAATCCTGCTTTATGCATGTCTGACAATTGATTGGTTTGAAAAAAAATGGGGCACATCCACCACTTGAAACAAATAGCGGAATGCGCTCCATTTTACTTGCTTTATTCAAAGCCGTCTCCCTACGTTATTTTCCTGCGGCAGCAACGGAAGCACCGTCGTATGCCCATTTGTAGTAAGAGGCTCCGTGTACGAAACCAGCTCCAAAGGCTGTGAAGATGAGGTTGTCACCCTTTTTGAGTTTGCTCTCGTTCTCCCACAAAGCCAATGGTATGGTGGCGGCGCTGGTATTGCCGAAATGCTCAATGTTTACCATCACCTGGTCCATAGACAAGTCGAGACGCTTGGCCACGGCCTCGATGATTCTCATGTTAGCCTGATGAGGCACCACATAAGCGATATTATCCTTGTTGAGGTTGTTACGCTCTGCGATGAGTGCGCAATCGTCGCTCATGTTGGTCACAGCATAGCGGAACACTGTGCGTCCCTCCTGATAGAGGTAGTGCAGACGATGGTCTACAGTGAAATGCGATGGTGGGCAAACCGATCCACCGGCCTTGAGGTGGAGGAAGGGCAGTCCCTTGCCATCAGCGCGGAAGAAAGAGTCAACCACTCCCACGTTTTCTTCGGTAGTACCTTCCACGAGCACAGCAGCGGCACCATCTCCGAAGAGGGCGCAAGTGCTGCGGTCCTTATAGTCAACCACCGACGACATCTTGTCTGCGCCAATCACTATAATCTTTTTGTAGCGGCCCGACTCAATCATCGTGGCAGCCACGTCCAGCGTATAGAGGAATCCACAGCAGGCAGCCCAGAAGTCAAAAGCGAATGCATTTTTGAGTCCGAGTTTGCCAAGCACTATGGAAGCAGTAGACGGAAATTTATAATCAGCTGTAGAAGTGGTCACGATGACAGCGTCGATAGAATCAGGGTCAGCACCTGTTTTGCGCATGAGTTGCTTTGCAGCCTTGCGTGCCATATAGGATGTACCCAATCCCTCTTCCGAGAGGATACGGCGCTCCTTGATACCTACGCGTGCCATAATCCACTCATCATTGGTGTCCACCATCCTCGACAGCTCATCATTGTTGAGCACGTAGTCGGGGACATATCCTCCGATACCAGTGATTATCGCTCTAATTTTCTCCATTATTCTACTGTCTCTTCCTTAACTACAGCCAGCTTGCCTCTATAGTATCCGCAAGTTGGGCATACCGTGTGGTATACATAGTAAGCGCCACAGTTTGGGCATACTGCCAATGTAGGAGCTACTGCCTTGTCATGGGTTCTTCTTTTGAGTGTACGAGTCTTCGACTGTCTTCTTTTAGGATGTGCCATTTTTCTTAATCTTTAATTATTGTTTTTAATTTTTCCAATCCACTCCATCGCGGATCTACAGCCTCTTGCCCATCGCCACTTCGGGTAGCGGAATGCTCATTGAGCACTTTCATCATCTCGGCATTGCAATTACCAGGTGCGTGCACATGCCGTATGGGTATGCTGAGAACTATAAATTCGTAGACGAACCATGCGACGTCGATTATGCCTTCGCTTTCCTCCACGGTCACGAGGTCGTCATCTTCTGAGTATTCTTCACCAAATTTGGCCACTAAAGAGTTGTTGCTCTCTATAGCCTGTTCCATCTCGTCGAGGCATAGGTTACATTCCACAGCCACCTTGCCTTCTATATGGAAATTGAGTTCGAAATATTGTTCTGCTGTCTTACGCACAATTAAATCCACCGCCACAGTCCCTTTCTTTACATCGGGAGCGTCTATAGCGGCGAAAAAACTGTCGTCCAAACTGAACTCATAACGTGTCTCCACGTCTTTCAGTTCCTTAAGATTTATTTTCAAGTCTTCTAATGTAGACATAGCACAATCATTCGGGCTGCAAAGTTACGAATATTTTCTGATATTGAGAAACTTATCTCTCTTTTTTTTCAATATCTTAATAATTTACCTCTATCCGGAAGGTTGTTCCTACCCCAACTTCGGAGTTTTTTACATAAATACGTCCATGATGATACTCTTCCACAATCCTTTTGGCGAGCGACAGACCGAGCCCCCACCCTCGTTTCTTGGTAGTGAAACCAGGTGTAAACACATTCTTGATGTCTTTCTTTTTTATACCTTTTCCGTTGTCGCTTACTTCTATTACTGCCTTACCATGCTGTTTCTCCACACGTATATGAATCTCTCCCTTGCCCTCCATGGCATCAACGGCATTCTTACACAGGTTTTCAATCACCCACTCAAAGAGTTGCGGATTGATGTTTACCATAATATTATCATCTGTCATTTCCTTGATCATGGTCACATTCTTGGATGTGCGGCGGTCCATATAGTCCACCACATGATCTATAACATCGTTGAGACTCGATGGAACGGGTTCTGGCAGCGAACCGATCTTCGAGAACCTGTCGGCTATGAGTTGTAGTCTCTTTACATCCTTGTCCATTTCTGGAATGAGCAAATCGTCGGGGTATGTCTCCTTTAGTATCTCCACCCATGCCATCAGACTGCTGATGGGCGTACCGAGTTGATGAGCAGTCTCCTTAGACAGGCCCACCCATACCTTGTTTTGTTCTGCTCGTTTCGACGAGAGCAAGGCAAAGATGGCCACCACCACGAAGATAAGCACCACACCTAATTGTATATATGGGTAGCTTGCCAGTCTCTTGAGCATTACAGATTCATCATAGCACACCTTCTGAGTGTCTGCCTCGCGGTTACTGTCGCCGATGTTTATAACTATATACTTTCCGTTGTCTTTGAGCCTCTTGCCGTATTCTGACACATAAATCAAAGAATCTTCAGCGTTACTGGCATGAATTCTCACATTACGGTAGTCCATCACATTATCCTTATAGTCGAGCACTATCACTGGTATGGTATTATTGCTTTCGATCACGCTCAGCACCAATGTGAGGTCTGTATTCTCATCAGCCTTGTTGAGGGCATGCAATGCCTTTGCCCATACCTCCATATTATTCTTCTCCTCCACTTTCATGTCGTCTACGAGGATATGCGACACTACCAATGATACCACAGCTATAATCATAGCTGCAGCCACAAGGATAATCTTCACTTGGCGTATTCTGTCAGTCCATTGCATATACATAATAACGCTATAAATAAAAATATATTGCGTGAAAACAGAAGTAATAAAGAAAAAGCCCCTCGTGTCATTGGACTCGAAGGGCTTAAGTTAAAAGAAGGCGGCCTCCTACTCTCCCGCATTGCATTGCAGTACCATCGGCGCAAGCGGGCTTAACTTCTCTGTTCGGAATGGGAAGAGGTGGGACCCCGCCGCAATAACCACCTGATTATATCTTTACGGC
>JALFPC010000038.1 GCA_022782305.1 Prevotella sp.
AAGCGTGTGCCGCTATTCTTTCGCTCCAACAGTTTGCCTATTATGTCTATCTCGTGTTGTGAAAACTTGTTTCTACCCATGATAATATTATTAATTTGTTTGTATGAGTTAATCTTGCACTGCAAAAGTAACAAATAAAAGCCGAACAACCAAGAGAATTAAAGAAAAACAGGGCTGACTCATCACGAGCCAGCCCCTAAACATTTTTATCTTAAAATAATGATCTTCGGTGGGTTCTACCTGTTACCACCATTTCTATTTGATAATCTTCTTTCCATTGATAATCACCACGCCTTTATAACCATTGCCAACACGCTGGCCTGCCATGTTATAAAGTGTACCATTCTTGATAGCATCGTCGGCATTGATGTCTACTATGCCGCTTGCGTCAGGATGGTTTATGACTATATTGTCAAGGTATATAACCTCTTGATAACCACCTGTCATGCCCAAGAAACCTACAGATACGAAATTGGAGTTGCGATAACTGTCGAGATTCACGATATGCTCTTTCCATCCCGACTCAACGGTGCCGCTCACCTGATATTTGGCTCCTGGAATCATCTCGTATGGATTGTCGTTGGCAGATACGATCACCTGAACGTATGCTTCTGTACTATTCTTCTGCTCATAATGATATGCCCAGAATGAGAGTTTGTTGCCTGTGCCTGCATTGAGCCTCATCTTTGGCGATGCGAGTATGGCACCCGCTTGTGCATCCTTATATCCGTTGTAGATATATGCGCATCCGCCATCATTGTCCTGTGGTCCTTCACACAGGTTGTAGTTGCCTCCAATGGGATTGTCTATACCTGCCGAGGTGGCACCCTGCACGAGTGGTACACTCTGCCATAATGAGGTAGACATGGTAGAATTGGCAAACGACTCTTTGAAAGGCAGGTCATAGAGTTGTCCGAGCACTATTGCCGATGCCAATGCTGTGCCCTCACCCTCTGTTGCCATGGTTGCCGACACTGCATAGTAGCACAACTCCTGTGGTCCCATCTCGCGCTCCACGGTGTATGTTGTGGCAGTGAGTTTATCGGCGATGAGTGTGCGACTGTCATTGGCTATATCATAGAGATAAACGCTGTATGACAGTTCATCCTTAACCATCACGCCACCGTTTGCACCCTCTGTAGGTGCGTCCCAACTCAGTATGGCATTCTTATTGTCGGTGCTGCCCACCACCTTGAGGTTTTCAACCAGTCCGGGCACGTCACGCCCTACATAGAGGGTATCTCTGTATACCTCGCTCTTGCCATGCTTATTCTCGCAATAGATGGTGTAATAGTTTATGCCCTTAATAGGGTTTTGGTCTGTCCATGCCACCTTGGCGCCTGGTTTTGTTGTGGTGGTATAAGCGAGAGTGCCTGCATCCCTACCTCTGAAGATTTTCACTGTCAGGTCTTCCTGTGTGTTGAGGGCTTCCTTGTAATAATTGACGGCAGGAGTAGAGAAGGAGATGTCAGCCTCGAGTTTTCCTGTCTGGTTGGCCAGATGCTTGTATCCTGAAATTTCAAATGGCGCCAGTGCTGATGTGCGGTATGTGAGCGATATATTGTCGAGAGAAGCGCTGAGGTATGCATACATCTGATTAGCGTGTGCATCTATGCCGAGATGATACTTGCCAGCCTCACGATTAACGAAGAAGATTTCTCTGTTTAACTTGTTATAGCCTGTTGGGAAGGAGTCAATGAATGTGTCCATCTTGTCTGATTTTGCATCCGTGCCCTTATAGAGGTCGTAGTGAGCCCCTGCCTTTTCTGTATCAAAGAATTGTCCGTCGTAGTTGAGTGTATACACGGCATCCTTTTCCATCTTGAACAAAGGAGAATAGAGCCACAGGTTTACCTCGTTGTTATCCATGAGATAGTAATACATTGAGTAGTAATAACCATCAGAGGTGTTATCCTTATTCCATGACCATCCATACCATTCATTAGGGTCGTCCAAGCCAATAGCCTCATATTTCCATAGTTTGGCATATCTGGCATCCTCGAAGTCGGTGTGATAAGGTGCTTCATACACGCCTATAAACTGCTCCAGGGTGGCCGGTTCTCCCACGCCCTGTGCATTCTCAGCTGTCACGGTATAGGTATGCAGTCCCACAGAAGGCACGTTTTCATCTGTCCATGAGAGCATGGTGCCTGCCTCTGGGTTTTCAAATGTCTTTAGTATCTCGTTATTGTCGTCACGTGTAATGGTCACCTTAGTCAGTTGTCCAACGCTCTGGCCCATAAGGTTTTGCACTGGTGTAATAAAACTTACAGTGGCCTTGAGTTCATCGTTGGCATCAGGTGTCACAGTGAGCGATGAAGCCTGTGCTGGAGCCAGTGATTTGCCCACGAGGTCAACTCCGATATTTCTGATCATCATCAGGCTTGCATTTGAATTCTTCTTTGAACAATAGCGCACTGCCACATGATAGTCTGCAGTCTCGCTTATTAGGAAGTCTGCTGTATACACATCAAATGCGTTTGCTATTCTTGTAAACTCCCTTTCGCTCTTCACCAAGCGGAATGTGGTGAGGTCGTTTGGGTTTGTACCTATCATGATATCGAAATCCTCTGGATACTGCTGTGTGAATATCTTCATCTCCATAGCAAATCGATATTTGTTGCCTGCCTCCATGGTGATGCGTGGCGAGATGAGCCAGTCGTCGGCATCTGCATTCTTCATGTAGTCCATTCGCACCTCTGTGCTGTATCCCTGTCGCCAAGTGTTGCCGTCGCCGTCGTTATCCACCACGGTATAATAGTCGGAGAGTGTCACTGGGTCTTCAAACTCCTGCTTGTATGGCACTGTAAAAGAATTTCCGCAGAGGATATGGTTTGACTCTGCCATTGCGCTCTCGTGGCCATGGTTTACTGCAAAGATGCGGTAATAATATTGTTTCATATTGTCTGGAGTGGCCTCTTCGAATGATGTATTGGTAAGTTCTGTGGCCACATACACGCTGTCTGGCATGCGCAGCACCTTATATGTAAGGTCAGCGGCATCCACGAATCCACGATTAACACCGGCATTGGCACCTGTCTCGGCGGCAGTCCAGTTAACATTATTTTTTCCGTCAGCCTGCTCAAAGGTCACGCTTGCCACAGCCTTTGGTATGTCGTTGCCAGCATACTGGTATATCTGTCGCAATGGTGAGAAACCCGCGTTATTGTCGGTAGTGATGGCAATATAATGATTGCCTTCAGTGAGCGTCACGGGTATTGAAATAGTTCCGCTGCCTGCTGCCACATCCTCTCCCTTGAGGTTGTCGCCGTCCAACCATACGTTGAGGTTCACATTGCCCGACAAGTCATCGCCTCCGTAGGTCTTAGACGGCATTGAAAAGGTGATATTGCCATTGAGCGAACCATTGGCATCGTATTTGAGTTGCGGGCGACCCACAGCGGCGGGTGCATTGGCAGGAGCCTCAGTGGCAGTGATAAAGAGCGACACAAACTGTTCATTGTTCTTGAATCTTGTCACGCGTTGTGTTTCGGCAGTGGCGGGATTTACGACTAACAGTTCGCTGCCCTCGCTTGTCTGTGCGGCCCAGAGCAGTTTGCCTGTCTTGCCGTCGTAGGTCATGGCCTGGTTATACAAGCCCACGTTAACGCCCGTATTGCCTATCAGCGAGCTTCGTCCGTTTGATTTGTTAAGGCTGTAGAGGTCGCCGGCAGAGTCTATATAATAGAACTGTCCGTTTGGCATGGCTGCCAATGTCATCACCTGGGTATTGCCTCGATAGTTTGCTATTTGCTCAAACTCGGCAGTGGCGGTGTTTACCCTCACCCAGTTGAGTCCCGACAGGTCTTCCTTGTATTGGAAGCCATAGAATTGGTCATCGGTGGGATCGTAGGCAATAGTAGAGAGCACAAGTGAATAGGTGCCTTTATCCCTGTCTTTTGTGATATCAGAGATTTCCTTCCAGTTCTTGGTATCGATGCTTACATTGTGTGTACCATTGATTGTTCCCATCACATTCATCACAGAGATGGCGTAATGTCGGTCGCGTCCCCATGCTCCCGACATAAAGTCATAGCCCATGTCGGTGATATGTGCCTCGGGGGCTGGATTTTCAGTCAATGCAAATGAATAGATGCCGTATGGCACTTGGGTGATAGAGAGGTTGCTCCACAGCAGACTGTTGACCATGGCACCATATACGGTGCGTCCGTCGAGCAGCGCTGGATCGGCATCAGAGATGTTTCGTTTTACAGCGGCACTGCGCTGCTGACCACTATTGAGCACCACCTTTGTATGTTTGGTTCCTGCCTCTTTGGTCATGGCCGAAGAGGAGTCAAAGTTCACAGCAGGCATGGCGGTGCGCTTACCTGGCAGATGTGGCACCTTGATGGTTTGTGCAGTCATAACTACGCTCATCAAAAGTGCTACAGATAATGATAATAGTCTCATTTCTTTGTATTATTTGATTCGTTGATAATCCGTTATCTGTTGATCTGTTTTTTTCCATTGATAATCACTATTCCTTTGGCATGTTTGCATACGCGCTGGCCATGCAGGTTATAGGCAGGCATATCATCATGCAGTGTTGATTCAATGCTTTCGATGCCATTTCCTGTGCCGAACACAAAGGTGCACGACGAGAGGTCATCATCAAGAAACGATACCATGGCATCTTGTGTCAGCGCAGCCAGTTGGGCACGATATGTCTGTCCGTCCATGGCATTCTCAAATGTACCCTTCATCACCACCACTGCCTTCTGGTCTGGTGTCACGATGAAATATTCGGGAAACAGGCATCCTACCATCTTGTTATCCTCATTATATATATAGGTATAGAGCAATCCGCCGCATAATCCGTTTGCCGCTATGGTGGCTTCGGCGGTAAAGGTGTCACGATTTATGTTTGTTATCCTGAGTTGTTCTGCAGAATATGGTGTACCCATGGTGTTGGCCGCTTTCACCTCCATGGTTGTCTTGCTGCTTATCACCGATCCGTCATCGTCAACGAGGCATAGTGTATAGTTGCCGGCAGGGGCATCGTAGGCATCGGTGAATCGTATGTCTGTGACCTCATCGGGTTGCAGGTCTACGATATAGTTCTTTGTGGTGGCCACCACACTATTTTGAGCATTGCGCAACTGCACTTTTATCTCGCCGTGGTATTCCACATCGCCAGTGTTGGTTATATTGGCTGCAATGAGCGTGGGCACGCCGCGGTATATAACCTCTGGCATTGATGTGCATGTGGCCTTGAGTTTGAAATAGTCGGGTGCCTCAAATGCAATCTGCGAGTCTGTGGCTGTGATGTGCAGTATGTTGGGATAGCCGATGTAATGGTCGCGCACGGGCAACCACTCTCCCACTCCCTCTGTCATGCGACACATGGGTCTCAGGGTATAGTATCCTACTGGCAGCACGCCGAAATTGATGGTGCCGAAGGATGGTCCGTATGCGGTCTCCTCTTTGTCGAGGGTCTGACCCTTGGGCCCTTCATATAGTGCCACTTGCTGTCCGTTGGCATCCAGGAGTTCAATAGCATAGTCAAAGGTGCTCTTGCGCCATCCGTGGTTCATGACCTTGCCAGACAGTTTGATGGTCACGTCGGCACCTTGGCTGATCTTTGCTTTTGATGCCGTCAGTCCTTCTGTGGATGCCAGTTCCACATCATAGTCGTTGTCTGTTCCTTCTGTGCGTGGACGTATGCCTGTGATGATGCGCTGCGAATAATTGAACCCACCATCGCTGCCGCCTATTCCCTGCGATGCAGGAGTGAGGGCCGAGGTATTGAAATATCCGTTGCTCATGCCACCCCATCCCCAGTTCACATGTATGAGTCCGTTTTCGTCCATGCCGTCAAACACGTATGCATGTCCTCCCGATGTGGAGCGTCCGTATGCGAGCACGGGTCTTCCCTCAGCCAGTTCGTCATGAATGATTTTCAACCATTCTCGTGTCGGGTAATGCTCGCGCTTGCGATAGGCTATAGAGCGGTCGTAACGGAAATATTGCATCATTGCCCTGGCCACTACCGTATCAGAGGCGCCGCTCTGCGAATAATACTCCATGTCGGTGGCCACACCGCAATGCAGCATCAGTTCGGCCACGGCATCACCACTCTCCTTACTGCTCGCAGCGGTATATCTCGGCAGCATCATTCCCCATCGGTATTCGGTGTTGCCGAAGTTGGCTGTCAGGGTGTTGCCATTCATCACCGCAGGCGAATAGGTGTGTGTGCCCTCGCCCTGCAGCGGCCACTGGTGGTAATACATCACCTGGGCCATTGCCGTGGCCACACAACCCGTGGGTGCTGTCTTGCCCATTTCATATTGCGGACATAGATTATTGAATGGTGCATCCTGGTTCCAGTTGATATCGCCCAGCAGCGGTGCCACGGCAGTGGTGGCAAAGGCATGCTCGTTGCTATTGTAGGATGATGCGGGCTGGCATGCCAATGCATGCATCCACTCTATCATGGCAGGTGCGGCTGTCTGCGGGTCAAAATGGTCCGCGTCGCCATATCCTATTATCTGTTCATCTGCCTTGACGATGAATCCGCCTTCTGTTCTGTTGCATACCTCTATCTTGTGGCATGTGGGATGAATCTGCATCTCATAAACCCCGTCTTTTCTCTGTTTGAGGATTGTTTCGGGTTTACTGCCTGCAGAAGCAGACAGTAAACCTGATATAGAGATGAATAAGGCTATAATCCTTTTCATTTGTGTTTGTTCTATATTCTATTAATTGAATATCCTATTAATTGGAGTATTTTATTTGTTGAAATATTTCTTGCCGTTGATGATTACCAGACCCTTGGCATTTGGCATCACTCTCTGACCGGCAAGGTTGTAAGCAGCCTTGGTGTCATTGTTGGCATTCACCTCGGTGATACCTGTTGCGTTTGGATCCACGATGAAGGTGAGTCGCTGTGGGGTGCAGTTGGTTACTCCGTCGCTCAGATAGAATGACCACGCTGTGATGTCTATATAATACTCGCCGGCTTCGGTAAATGGATTAGCGAAGGTAATGGTACACTTGTTGCCTTCACAAACCACGTTACTGGTGTAATCCTTATAGTCATCCCAACTGTTTTCGGTGTTTACCTTATAGATTGAGAATCCTACATAATCGCTCTGTGGTTTTATTGAAGTCTCGTTTATATAGGTAACGGTAATCTCCTGAAGAGAGGTCACTGGTGCGGATGGTGTCACTGTCACCTTGTCTACACCTTCGCCTGTTGCACTATAGTGGAACTCGGCAGCGGCATTGAAGGTGTGCTCATCCTCGCCCATCAGGAAGAGACCTGCAGGGAAAAGCATGGTATAGTCGCCAGCCTCAATCACTAAATTTGAGAGTGAGAAGGCGAAACTGTTGGTGGTGCCTTCTACTGGAGTGAAACTGTAGGCCGATGCTGCCTGGCTATTGGTGATGCCATATTCGTTTCTTGTTATCTCAGCACCCTTGTAGAGTACTACTTGGCTTTTCACTGCATTATTGATCTTCACCACTGTCTCGGTTGGGAAGGTCACTGTGAAGTTCTGTATCTTGTCGAGAGTTGAATTGTTGGCTGGGTCGAGCACTGGTGTCACCAGTTCGGGAGCCACGAAGTTTACAGTCACAGAAACTTCCTGATTGAAGCCTGTGCCTACGGCAAATGAGTTGCGTGTCAGTGTGATCATATACTTGCCGTTTTCTGTTGGCATGCCGGAGAAGTTGGCCACGTATGTCTTGTTGTCTACCTTTGTGATACTGCTGTAGCCGTATGCAGAACCTACGTTATATGTGCTACCGTCATCCTTGATGCGGTTGAGCGATACAAAACCGCTGGCATTCAATTCTACATCATCATTGTCAGGGAACTGAATGGTGGCCTTGGTGAGCATGCTCACTGTGCTACCGTCGGCAGGAGTGATCACGATATTTACTGCCTCTGGCTCCACAATATCAAATTCTACCATGAATGGAGCGTTGGGCTCTTTATTATCGCCTAAGAGCAGACATCCCTCGGGGAATGCCATGTAGTAATGTCCTGGTTCGATGATTGGGTTATACTCGCTCTCGTATGAAATGGTATTGCCTTTTACTGTTAGGTTGTAGTTAACAGAGAATGAGTTGACCGTCATGTCCTGACCCTCTTTCATTATATAGATATCGGGCATAAACTCTGCGTTTTTCTCCACTACGGTATAGTCAGGGAAGGTCACGGTAAACTGGTTGAATGAGTTGATGCTTTCGCTTGGTGTTACGCTGATATTGGTGGTCTCGCCGCCGGTAACGGTATACTTAAACACACCGCCTGGAAGTAGTACTGTTGACCAGTCGTTATTGTTGGTATATTTCATCAGTGAGTCGGGAATGGTCACTGTATACTCTCCTGGCTGGGTGGCCACACGGCCCAGACGCAGTTTATACTTACCATTTCCCAGTTGATAGTCGTATTCAGGCACAATTACAGAATGGAATCCATCGGGACCTGTTACAGTGGCAGCTGGAGCGCCATATTGGCTTCCGAGGCTGGCATCCACGGGATAGTTGTAGATTAATGTTGTCAACCATTTTACCTCTCCTGGTTCTGGTGTGAGGGTTGGCATGATCATTGCGCCGATGGTGTAGTTGAGGGTGAAAGCCTCCACATCATTGCCGTCTGCTTGGATGGCTCCTGCTGGCACGTTGATAGTGTAGTTGGCCTCGGCAGTGATCTTGTCGAAAGAGAGTTTGATCTGATTGTCGCTATCGCCATAGCCTACAGTCACTCCAGCACTGTATTCCTTGTCTGATGTGATGGTTACGTTGGCTGCCTGCGCACCCAAGTCAGCGGCTGCAGCACCTGTAAAGGTGATGATTACTTCCGAGAGTTCGGTGTGTGTGGTGCCGCTCTCTGGACTAACAGTCATTTGGGTTTGTGCATTCATAGCAATGCTCCAAACCATCATAAAGCACATGAGTGCCACTGAGTAGAGTTTTTTTGTCATATTATTGCGTTTTATTAAGAAAAAACATATATGGTCGTATTGACAGACTTTCCTTTTGTCTTTTTATAACAATGCGCAAAATTACACAAAAAAGATACAAAACAGCACAAAAAGTATCCGAAATTTGAGCAAATTTCAGAAATCAGCATCAAAAAGTGCGCATTTCACCGCTTTTTGCCAACTTTTGATACTCTGACGGAGTCAATCCTGTGACTCGTTTGAATGAACTTACAAATGTGGAGCGCGACTTAAATCCTACGCTCTGCGATATGGCTTCTATAGTCAGCATACCATATTGTTTTGGTGCTCCCATACGCTTGCATGCTTCCTTGATACGGTATTCATTCAAGAAATAATTAAAGTTGCAATCGTATGTTTCATGTATCACCTGCGACACATACTTATATTTTGAGTTTACCAAAAAGGCGAGCCGCTCCACAGAGAAATCTGGAGAATAGATCTCGTTGCTTTCCATCACCTCACGGATATTATTTACCAGCCTTTGTTTCTCATCCTCATCAAGGCTGCTATTTTTGTATTTCTCTTCGTCTATCTGCTTGCGCAGGTTGCGCTGCTCGTCTTCCGCCTTCAGCATCTCCACATTCTTGCGGTAGAGCGAGAGTGCAGAGAGTCGCAATCTCCTGTTTTGCAGATACACGATAACGAGGAATATCACTACTGTGGTAAGAAAGATGATGGCCACTATGAGCGCCTGTCCCATCATCTTACGGTGGTTTTCCATCTCCTTCACCTGCACCTGCATCTCCTTGAGTTCCTCGTGCATCTCCATTTCCTTTACGCTGGCCACCTGGCGATAACTTGTCAGCGTGTCTTTCATCTTATAATAGAGGTCTTGGAAATGATATTTGTTTGCCTGGTCGCCAATCTGGGCGTATTGCTCAGCCAGCAGCCCATAAGCCTCCAGCATTCCGTCTTTCATTCCCATGCGTATGGCTATATCCTTGCATGTCAGCAGTGTGGCTATGGCCTCATGCTGCATGCCCATCTTTATATACACCTCACTTTTGAGGAAATAGGTGAAATATTGCAATCGTCCGTATTCAGTATCTTTTATCAGAGTCAGTTGTCGGTCAACGAGTTGTTGTGCCTGCTCGCCATTGCCTTCCTGCAATGCTTTCTCCATCTCATACATCATACGGTTATATTGCCGCAGTATACGGGTAGAATTGCTTAGTGGCAACTGTGCATAGCGCTTCCAGTCGGCCTCTATCTCATGTGCCTTGTCTAATTGGAAAGCCATCGACAGCACATTGGTAAAAGCCATGTCGCAGCGTGGGTCATCCTTGATGTCGTATGATAGTTGGAATGCCTTGCGGTAATACTGAAATGCTTTCTCTGCCCATTCGGGATTATCGTTTTCTTCTGCGAGGGTCTGATACAGGCATCCCCATCCGAGATACAGTTGTGGCATCTTTAGGTTGTTGGCATCAGAGATTTTCTGTGCCATCTGCAGGCATTCGAAGCATTTGGGGTAATTGAAATAGTTATGGAAATAAATCTCGCACAAGCCCACGAATGCTGTGGCGCACACCGTTTGTTCTTCGGCATTCATATCCGAGTTATATCGGCTTGTCACTATGGTCAGTGCCGTCAGGGTGGAGTCGGAAGAAGAGAAATATTCTTTTCCGTTATATGCAATCTCCATCAGTTCCTTCGTAGATTTCTTCATCCACTCATTGTGGAATGGAGCCTGACTTGCATAAGAGTTCAGCCCTATCAGTGCTGACAATAATATTATTAGTTGTGTGATTCTATTCATTATATATAAATATGTTATGCAGAGGAAATCCAGATTGCATGCTACCCCGTCTACCCCAATGCGGCTGCAAAGATAATGATTGTTTGTGAAATGACAAAATAAAATCAAATAAAACGCTCATGCAGCACTCTATCTCTGCCCTCCCTTAATAACATTATTCAAGGTTCGCAAGTGTTCACTTGTAGCTGACAAGCGTTTAAGGTGCGGGCTGAAGGCCCAGCAAGCACATAGCCCAGGGTAGAGTGTAGCGGCACCCTGGGTGTAGTGGGTTGTTGTCCCTGCGCGCTGTAAGCGCAAAAGCGTTATCTTTCCTGCCATTATCTACGCTTTCGAGGGAGAAGAGGCTTTTCGCTTCTCACTTGCGTTTTCATCGTCCGATGTTTCCGGTTCGATGATGTCAACCTTAATACGGTCAATGCCGTCAAATAGACGGAAGTACTCGGGTTCGCGTTCAGTTCCCTCAGTTGCGATGGCAAACAGGGAATGCCGCATTTTGCATCTCGAAACACCCAACATCCGTTAATAACCACCTCCATTTCCGCACTTTTTGCATAAAATGGCTGCGGCTCGGCAAAAAAACAAGTAAACTTGCTTTTTTGCACTCACCTTGCACATTTTTCCCTCAAAATCCTTGCACAATCCAGATAAATGCTTTACCTTTGCAGAACCAGAACCCGCCAAGCCTCTCAACGATGCTCAACCGACGACAAACCGAGAGCAATGTCAAACTTGTTTGAACATTGCCGAGGTGCGAAGGAGGAAGAGATTTCTTGAAGCTCAAATGAGCGGGTCGTTTTTTTTATTGCCATGAACCGATGTACCTATCCCCATGACCCGAGAAAATTTGGTGAATGAAATGAAGAATGTAAAGGTGATTAATTAACCAAATAAAGAGTGTAAACAGATATAGTTAATCGACCCTAAAGAGTGCCCCATACCACTATGACCCTTATAAGAATAACTGTTTTTGTATCACAAGAATAACTGTTCTTACATCACAAAAATAACGGTTCTTACATCACAAGAATAACTGTTCTTGTACCACAAGAATAACTGTTCTTGTACCCTAAGAATAACTGTTCTTATGCCACAATAATAACTGTTCTTGTATCATAATAATAACTATTCTTGTACCCTAAGAATAACTGGTATACAAAAAGGGAGGCCGCTATGGGTCTCCCAAGTATTGAATGATTAGTTTCACCTCTTTCTTGCTCAGTTCCTTCTTTTTATAGAAGTAGGGACTAATCTTTTTTAATTCATCCACCAGTTCCGGACATCTGTATATCCATCTGCTCAACATGTGGCGAGCCTCTGCCTCGCTCTTCATAGGTAATCGGCAAATAAATGGGCCATTTTGCAGAATAACGAGTACAAAAACATATAGCTGATGTAGATTTTTGACAGAATGTTCGTTATATTAAACATTTTCATTTATCTTTGCACCCGATAAGATACAATTATGAGTAAGAATACATTTGGTAAAACGATGCCAAGGGCATTAAGCCAGAATCTGAAGATTATGGGCGAGCAAATCATGTTGGCCCGCAAGCGCAGGCATTTGTCTATGCAGGACATTGCAGACAGAGCTACTGTGACACGCCTGACTGTTTCAAAGGTGGAACATGGCGACCCAACGGTCTCCATGGGAATCTATGCGCGTGTACTCTTTGCACTTAATCTTGAAAAGGATATCACCCTGTTGGCTGCTGACGATGCTCTTGGCAGACGGCTTCAGGATGCAGAATTGTTGAGAAAATGAACTAAACTCACGTTAAGATAATATCGTTTGTTCTATAACAGTAAACATAAAAAAACCTCCCTGCTCTCACGAGTGGGGAGGAAAAATGTGTATAGAAGATTCATTATCGTTAGGATATTTGCTGATGTTATTCCTAACTGACCACAAAGGTATGGAATTTTTTTGAAACTATCAAGCATTATTGTCGCAAAAATTGTCCGATTTGTCTTTTTGATGAAAATAATGGAATAAATGAACATTTTTTATACTTTTTTTGGTATAACATTAATCTTTTTTTTGTTTACTTTGCATGTGATTTAAACGAAAAGACATGCAGAACTATTTTCAAGAGGAGCCGATAACAAAACAAATTAAGGATGATTATAAGCGCGACAGAGTGGCAGTGGTTGATCATGCCAACACTATCAAAGGGTGCGCAGCTCTCGTTGAGGCATACGTGGTTATATTATGTCTCTCGGGTAAGGTGTCGTTGGTTATTGATGGCAAGCATTATCTCGTTAAAACAAATGACCTGATAGTGTGCACACCAAACACATACATTGAAGAACAAAAAGAACAGAACAGTTATGAATGTATTGGGCTGGTTGTGGCTCCGGAGTATTTCCAAAAAGCAATCGTGCTGAGTAGTAATGTTTGGAATATTAAGCAGGAACTGGTAAACAATCCTGTTATTTGTCTCTCTGATGCGGAGGCCAAAATGTTTACACAATATTGCAATGTTATTAAGGTCAAACTATCACGTGAGCATAGACAACACTATAAAGAAGGTCTATCCTTCCTCATAAGCGCTTTTATATGCGACTTTTATGATGCCATGGAAACAAGGTTCTCACAGAATACTCCACTCGAATTTTCATCGGCGGAAACAATATTTGGCAAGTTTGTGCAACTCATCAATGATACACACCCAAAGCGCAGAGAAGTGAAATTCTATGCACAGCAACTGTGTATCTCACCCAAATATCTCTCGGTAATATGCAAGCGACTCACTGGAAATACTGCCTCTGACCTCATATCTGAAATGGTGGTGAAAGATATTCAAAACATGCTCTATCTCAGCGATAAGTCTATAAAGGAAATTGCCGTTGAACTGGGATTTGACAACCTCTCGTTTTTCGGCAAATTCGTAAAACGCGAACTGGGCATGTCGCCCAAGGCCCTGCGCCATAAAAAAAACGAGCAATAAAGAATATTGGTGGCAATAGTATTGTTATTATGCATTATTATTGCCATTTCCTTTGCCGTTTCATGCTTTTTGGCTAACTTTGCACCTATGATTATAAGTTATTCCGCCACCGGCAATACTAAACTGGTGGCAAAGGGAGTGGCAGAGTGCCTCAATGACTATGTGGAGTTTATATCATCGGATAATGACCACTGCTCCATAGACCTTGCAGATGGAGAACCCATAGGCATCTTCTTTCCTGTGCATGGATGGAATGTGCCACGCCCCGTGACTGAGTGGATAGAGCATGCATGCTTTAATAACATCTATGACCATTATGTCTATGCCGTGGCCACATGCGGCGATGAGGTGGGCAAGGCCATGGAATGCCTCGACGCAATGCTCAAGACCCATTGGCAGCGCTGTTTGGACAGCTGCTACGATGTGGTGATGCCCAATACCTATGTAACTCTGCCATACATGGATACAGATACTACAGAGGTGGCCGCAGCCAAGATCAAGGCCGCCGCAGAGAGAATCAAGGTTATTGCAGACGGGGTGAGGGCAAGAGCCAGAGGGTGCTTCGTTGAGCATCCAGGCACCATGCCATGGGTGCTCACGCATATCATCGGTGCAGCCTTTCACAAATGGCTCGTAAACGACCGCTATTTCAAAGTTGACGTACAACGATGCATAAGCTGCGGACAATGCGCTGCTGCATGCAACCGTGGAAACATATCGGGTGGCAAGGGTTGCATGCCCACATGGCTGCATGTCCATCATGCCTGCACCACCTGTCTGGCATGCTATCATCATTGTCCTCAGCACGCCATTTCATTCGGACCGCTTACACATAAGCGAGGGCAGTATGTGGCGCCAGTCTCCTTAGTTACAGAATAAAACAATAATATATCTGAATAAAATCAACAACAAATAAAACAACTAATAATAACAACAGCAATGAGAAGTAGAACAGCAGAATGGTTTGAGTGCAAGATCCGTTATGAGAAGCTTCAGGAAGACGGTATGCAGAAAAAGGTTACAGAAGTATATACCGTTGATGCCCTGTCGTTTACAGAGGCTGAAAAGAGGATAATGGAAGAAATGTCGTGCTTTATCAGCGGTGCTTTCGAGGTGGCTGACATCAAAAAGGCAGCATATAAGGAGATATTCTTCAGCGACCTTGACTCTGCCGACAAGTGGTATAAGGCCAAATTGCAGTTTATCACCATCGACGAAAAAACAGACAAGGAGAAGCGCTCTAGCGTAAACTATCTCGTGAATGCAGGCACGTTTACATCTGCCGTAGCCAATATTGAAGAGGTGATGGGTACCACTGCCATTGATTATGTGATTGCTTCTGTGGCCGAAACCACAATCATGGATGTATATGAATATAAGGCTAAGGAAACACACAACGACAAACCAGAATACGAACAGTAATTATGGATTATGATGTAAGGTCTCATCTGCGCCAGGTAAAGGACAGCCTGTCAGAGGATGTCTGCCTGGTGGCCATAAGCAAGTTTCATCCAAATGAGCATATAATGGCTGCTTATGAGGAAGGGCAGCGTGTGTTTGGTGAAAGTCATGAGCAGGAACTGGCACGCAAGCATGAGTCGTTGCCTGCCGACATAATATGGCATTTCATCGGCCATTTGCAAACCAATAAGGTGCGTTTCATTGTGCCTTATATATCTATGATAGAATCTGTTGATTCCATCAAACTAATGCGCGAAATAAACAAGCAAGCCGCCAAAATAGACAGAGTTATCGATATACTCATCGAATTACATATTGCAGAGGAGGAAACAAAGTATGGATTCACTCCCGATGCCTGCCGCCAACTCTTTGTCGATGGCCAATGGCGTGAGATGACCAATATCCGCATACGTGGACTTATGATGATGGCTTCCAATACTGATGATGAGGCTCAGATTAGAAGTGAGTTCTTGCAGGCCAAAGAATTGTTTGACGAAATCAAGGCCAATCATTTTGCTGCCGACGACTCTTTCAACCTTCGTTCATGGGGCATGAGTGATGATTATCCCATAGCCTGCCAATGTGGCTCCAATATGGTTCGTGTGGGCACCCTAATATTCGGACCAAGAGTGTATTAGTAGTTGAAAAATGTACAATGGAATATTGAGTCAACGTGAATTACAAATATGTAAAATTACCCCAAAACTGACAATTGATGCTTACTATTTAAAAAAGTGACGATGATTGAGATTTTTTTTTCATTTTCTTGTTGATAATTGAATTTTTTACTACCTTTGTAACCGATACGAAAATAATCGTACATTACAGCAACAATATGATTAAAATCATTAGTCTCATTAAATGTCAATAACATTGTAGAATAAATTCAACCATATAAAAATAATTGATTATGAACCGTTTAAGTCTTATCTTTATGAACTGTGCAGCTGTTGCAATGTTTACAGCCTGCTCAAACAATGATCTTGGCGACCTGCCAGATTTGTCAACTCAAAAGGCACAGGAATATGCCGAACAATTCTCAAAGAAATATCCAGATGTCTCTCTTAACCAAAACTGGGACTACAGTGATAAGGCTGCCAACTTCTCTCTCTCATTACCACAATTTAAGGCTCCTGTCACAAGAGCTGGAAATGGTAGCATGACTAAGTCGGAGGATTGGTATGAAGTAGACCTAAACATGAACAAATGGATGCAGGAGCAACTGAAAGAATTGGAAAATAATAAAAAATGTGGAAATCCATTCTATCTTACAGTGCCTTCAAACCATTTCTCTATAATACCTGTATACATGGGACGTTCAGGTGCAGATTATGAACTTCATGCAGTGATTGGTGAAGATGACTACCTCGTTTGGAAAAAGCATGAGAATATCGAATTTAAGGATCTAAAGAATACTGAGTGGCACTCCACAATAATGAGAACTAAATGGTCTGAGGAGTATTATAACAATACTACTGACTATGACAACGGAACGGTAACTGGTATACGTGCCAAGTCAATTGAATTCAATGATTTCCAGACTGGCATGGCCATGCATTTCTATCTGAAGATTACAAAACCAACCTCTGCTTCTGGATATCATAATGCTGGAGCCGAACAATCTTCGCTCAACCACATGATGATTGCCCTTAAGAATGTGCCACGTCCTAGCAATATTTCAGAAGAGAAGCAAGTAATTCTCATTGGGGCTGAAGATTCTAACCTCAAAAATAGTGACTGGGATTACAATGATATAGTATTCATGATTGTTGGAGACCCATCTACACCTCCTATTAAAGAGATTGAAAATGATACTATCATTGAGAAAGTAACTGTTAGATATATGGTTGAGGATCTGGGTTCTATTGGTGACTTCGACTTCAATGATATCGTTGTGGATGTTCTCGATTTTAAGGAAAAGGTAGCTGAGTATGATGCTAACAAGGCATTTTCCGGTTGGAAGGAGACCAAGCATTATCAGAAGGCTGTGCTTAGACATCTCGGAGGCAAACTGCCATTCACTCTCACCATCGGCGACACTAAACTGCCAGAAATGGGTGGTCCTTCTACATTCAAGACCAGTCCTAATACCGAATACGACATCACTGGATGGGATATGAACACTAATAATATCTATATCGAGGTGCAGGGAAAAGACAACGCTGGTGTTTGTAAGATCAAATTCCCTAAGGCTGGAGAGGCTCCTATGATCATAGCCACCAATACTACACAGGAATGGATGAAAGAGAATGTTAGTGTGCCTGTAGAGTGGTTCTACATTCCAGAATAATCAGACTCTTTATTACAGTTCTAAAAATATTCGTAAGGGTGTGTCAATATTCACTGGCACACCCTTATTATTAAAGAGGTGAGGTATCTCAACGCATCATAATTATTAAGTATTTGTATTCAACATGGAAATAATGAACAGACAAGAGATGGTGCTGAAGTTCTTAAGAGAGCATGGCATTAGTTTTGATTGCTACAACCATCCAGAAGGCAAAACCATAGAAGAAGCAAAGAGGTGGTGGAGAAATGATGGAAGTATGCATTGCAAAAACCTTTTCTTCAGAAATCATAAGGGCAACAGGCATTATCTCGTTTGCTTTGACTGCAATCATGATCTCGACATCCACCAACTAGAACATAAACTCAAGGATGCCCTCGTGGCACAGGGACTTCCATCGTGTGGCAAACTCTCGTTTGCCAGTCCTGAAAGGATGATGAGGTTTTTGGGATTGGAACCGGGCAGTGTGTCGCCATTCGGACTCATTAATGATACTGAGAATCATGTGCACCTCTTCATCGACGAGAATATCAAGAATGCAGTTTCGCTCTCCTTTCATCCCAATGACTGCCGTGGCACTGTGGTCATCTCTCACGATGATTTCATAAGATATCTAGGTATTGTGGGAAACACTTACGAGTTTATAACGCTGTATTGACATCTAAAAAATCGCAGGCGGTATTATCCTCCGCCTGCGATTCGCTTTTATAGGTATTATTCGTTGTTTCTGACATAGTCTCTTTTATACCTCTTCTGCTGGCTCTATGGGAGTCTCATCTTTCTTTTTGGCAAGATATTCGGGCAGATTGAGACCTGCCATGTCAAAGAGCTCGTTGAGAGGAGGTACCGACTTCATCAGTCCTGATACAAAATTGGCTGTAGAGCCTTTCCCATCTGCACCATTGCCGCCGTCCCAAACGGTGATATGGTCGATATTGATGCCCTTTACTGCCTCCACCTGAGTCTTCACCAATTCTGGTAGCTTCTCCAAAAGCAGCAACATATATGCCTTGTTGGCATCGCCGCCAGCAGCCTGTACCATTTCTTTATAACCACTGGCCTGCTTGGTGAGTACCTCATAGAGACCCTTGGCCTCAGCCTCCATCTTGGCGAAGATGGCATCGGCATCACCCTTGGCATTTACACGGATCTTCTCTGCTTCGGCTTCTGCTTCTATGATGCGGCGACGCTTCTCTATCTCTTGTGGCACAAGGATGTTGGCTGTCTGTGTAGACTTCTCGCGCTCTGCGCGAGCCTCCTCAGCCAGTTTCTGTGCTGCGTATGCCTCTTCAAGGGCTTTTGCCTCCTGCACCTTCTCAGATGCGGTGGCCTTGCGCTGAGCTTCAGCCTCGCGCTCACGGCGGTATGCCTCAGAATTGGCTATGGCAACCTTGGCCTCGTTCTCACCCTTCACAGCCTCGGCATTGGCCTCTGCGGTGCGTATACGGGTTTCACGGTCAGCCTCGGCCTTACCAATCTCACCAATCTTGTCTTGCTCGGCTACTCTAACCTTGGCTTCGTTGATGGCCTTGGCGGCAGCCTCGCGACCCAGTGCCTCAATATATCCCGACTCGTCTTTGATATCGGTAACGTTTACGTTGATAAGACGCAAGCCGATCTTCTTGAGTTCCACTTCCACATTTGTAGAGATGCTCTCGAGGAATTTGTCGCGGTCGCTATTGAGTTCCTCTATACTCATAGTGGCGATAACTAGACGCAACTGGCCAAAGAGAATATCGCGTGCCAGTTCCTGAATCTGTGCGGGAGAGAGACCAAGCAATCGTTCTGCTGCTGCTGTCATACTATCAACATCTGTTGAAATTCCCACTGTGAAACGACATGGCACATCTACGCGGATATTCTGTCTTGACAGCGCATTGGTAAGGTTGGCATCTATAGAAATAGGTGTAAGGCTCAGATATTGATAGTCTTCTATTACTGGCCATACAAAGGCTCCACCACCATGCACACACTTGGCTGATGTCTTTGATTTCTTTCCTCCATAGATAACAAGAATCTTGTCGGACGGACAACGGCGATAACGGTTGATAAGTGCAATGATTGTGCCAATAGCCAGCACTATCAGCGCCACAATAATTGTAATTGGCATAGAATCCATAATTAGTTTTCCTTTCTGTTATTTGTTTATGTTAATTAAATATTTTGTAATTCATTGGGTTACAATAGGATAATTGAATGGGAGACCATGGCTATGTCAGCATGGTTTGACCAATAGGGTAGAACTATTGATAACGCTATCCACGGCAACCAACTGCCCAGTTTTGAGTTTGTCTGTGGAATCACTCACGGCATTCAGTTCCTGTACCGATCCTCCTATGCTTATCTGTACCTTGCCAGTACCGCTTCGTGCCGGTGGTATAGGGATATACACAGTGGCGGTCAGTCCCACGGCGTCTTCAATTTTATATGCACCATTGTGCTCCAGATGACGAATCTTGTCCCACAGCATTTTTATTATCCATGCGAAGAACAATCCTACGGCCACGGACGCCAGGATGAGCACCACATTGTTGTCTATCAGTCCGCGCATGCTCACACCTGTCCAGCCGAAGCCCACTAAGAAGTTTACTAAGGCGCGGAGAGAAAAGAGCGACATTCCACCACCGAGGTCAAGGGTGTCGGGACCATCAAAGTCTACTTCTACATCGCTTGAGTCCATGCCAACAAGTGTCAATACCAGTTGTATCAGGAATATCAGCGAACCGATTAAGGCGCATGCCCAAAAGATCTGTGCCAACAGTGGCAATGAGAAATACCATTCCATAATTGTTATTTGTTTGGGTTTATTATTTCTGTGTGTAAAGGTAATAAAAAAGTTTAATACTCCATTATGTTTGCGATTAAAGAATATCACATTTAACATTATTTGTTTGTATCATACTATGAGGCTTAGTGTGATTCGATTATAAGTTGACAACGGTGATGCCTGCTCCACCAAATTGCACATGTTCGTCTCTATAACTAGTCACGTTGGGTATGGTGGAGAGAAGTTGGCGTATTAGTTGCCTGAGAACTCCTGTGCCAGTGCCATGCAAGATGCGTACCATGGGCATGCCCACTACTATGGCATCGTCTATGAAGTGCTGCACAGCATTGAGTGCCTCGTCGCCGCGCATTCCCCTAACGTCTATATCCTGATGGAAATTGAGCTTGCGGTTGTCGATAATCTCTCTTGTCATGCGGCTCGACTGTAGGTGTGCTCCCACTTGTGTCTTGGTGGCTGTGGTGGCATCGTTTTTGGATGGAGAATTGGCCTGCTCCAACTGGCTCGTCTTCATTTTCGATTTGATGTCGCCGAAGATCACTGTGCAGTTCTTGCCGTCTATGCTTTCTATGCGCCCCACACCCTGCAGACCTTTTATGCGCACATAGTCGCCAGTTGCTGGTTGCCAAGGCTTGTCTACAGAGGGTCTGAGTGCTGCAGCCCTAAGGCTTTCGGCCGCCTTGCGCTCCTTCTCGGCTTTCTCTTTCTTGCGGTCCTCCTTACGTTGCTTTCGCTCTTGTATCTGCTTGATTTTCTTGGCTATGAGTTCATCCTTTTCTTTAGATTCTATGTCGAGTACCTCAGATTTAAAGGTATTCAACGCTTCGCGAATCTTGCGTGTTTCCTCTTTTTCAGCCTGTTTCTCCTTTATCTCCCTTATGGTGTTTTCAATGCGCCGATTGCTCTCCTTAAAGAGTTCCTCGGCTTGTTTTTTTGCGCGGTTTAGTATGTCTTTTCTGCTCTTTTCGAGTTCTCTTATTTCCTCCTCATACTGTGCTATCTTCTTTTCCAGTTCGCGCTCGTGCTGGTGAATGGTTTGGCGTTTGCCTTCCCAATATCGTTTGTCTCTCACTATATCCTGCAGATATTTGTCGCTCTGGATATAATCAGAACCCACAATTGCAGACGCGTCGGCAATCACCTCTTCGGGTATGCCTGTCTTGCGTGCTATCTCAATGGCGAACGAACTGCCCGGCTGACCTATTGCCAACTGAAACAGTGCCTGCATCTGATGTCTGTCATAGAGCATGGCGCCATTTATCACACCCTCATGGTCTTCGGCAAAATGCTTTAGGTTTTGGTAATGGGTGGTGATCACTCCCATGGCCTTCTTGACACAAAACTGCTTAAGCACCGCTTCGGCTATGGCGCCTCCAATCTGGGGTTCTGTGCCACCGCCAAACTCATCGATAAGCAGAAGGGTGCCGCCATTGGCATTCTTCATCATCACCTTCATATTGGTAAGATGGCTCGAATATGTCGACAGATCATTCTCTATGCTCTGCTCGTCTCCGATATCTATCATGATATTGTTGAATACGCCCAGGGTGGAACGGTCGCCAACGGGTACGGGAATGCCGCATTGTAGCATATACTGCAGCAGTCCCACGGTTTTGAGACATACCGACTTGCCGCCGGCATTTGGACCAGAGATGATCAGTATGCGTTGGTCTTTGGTCAACATGATATCCAGTGGCACCACCTTTTTGCCCTGCTTGGCCAACTGCAGCGATAGGATGGGGTGCGAGGCGCGTATCCAGTCGATGTGAGGATAAGGCAGAACGGTGGGTTCTATGGCACCGGTCATCTCTGCCAGTTCAGCCTTGGCGCGAATGAAATCCACTTTGGCTAGAAACTTATACGACATCAGTATTTCTGCCACATAAGGTCGTGCCAGATTAGCAAATTCAGTCAGTATACGTATTATCTCGCGCCGTTCTTCTGCCTCCAGTTCTCTCACGCGGTTGTTGGCTTCCACCACCTCGGCAGGTTCTATAAATACCGTCTTTCCCGATGCCGACTCATCGTGCACGATACCTTTAATGCGACGTTTCAGCCCAGGTGCCACTGGAATTACCAGTCGTCCGTCGCGCATCGTAGGTGCCACATCCTTGTCTACCAGTCCTTCGCTCTGTGCCGAGCGGAGTATGGCATTGAGCACTCTTGACACGCTGCCCTCGGTAGAAGCCAGTTCGCGGCGAATGTTGAGTAGTGTCGAAGAGGCATTGTCTTTTATCTTGCCGTATTTGTCGAGTATCATGTCTATATGCCTTGTCAGCATGGGAAATGATTCTATGCCGTCGGTCAGACGGCGTAGGGCAGGGTAGCGGTTGGTTCCTTCGCCGGCCTCGTTGCGGTTGAATATGTCTATCAATCCCGATATGGTGTCAAGGGAGCGTCTTAGGTCGAAGAGTTCGTCGGCCTCCAGGTGTGTGCCTTCCAGACGCAGTCGTGCCACTGATTCTCTAACGTCAAAGAAATAGTTTAGGGGCAGAGAGTCTGTCTCTGATATGAGCAGGCGAAATTCTCTCACCTGCGTTAGCCATTCATTTATGGTGTCTGGATTGGTGCTCAAGGAGATATTGTCTGTCATCTCCTTGCCAAGCGTGCTCAGGCATTTGGAGCGGAGCAACTGGCGTATATCACCGAATCCAATCTTGCTTTCAAAGTTATTAGGGTATATCATACTGCAAAATTAATCTAAATGGAGCAGACTACAAAAAGAATAAAGAGATTTTTTTTAAATTTATTGCCAATATCGAGATTTTTCACTACCTTTGCACTCCGAATAGCATAATGCTTGGCTCCGTAGCTTAGCTGAATAGAGCGTCAGATTCCGGTTCTGAAGGTCGTGGGTTTGAATCCCACCGGGGTCACTATGAACACAAAACTTATACTTGGTTTCCTATCAGACATTGCACACCATAATAGTCGCGAATGGATGGCTGAGCATCAACAATATTATAAGGATGCACGCAATGATTTTGAGCGTGGGGTGGCACAACTCATTCCCGCTGTTACTGTCTTGGATACTGATGTAGCACATATCACCGTAAAGGATGCAACGTATAGATTCAACCGCGACACCCGATTCTCTCCCGACAAGTCTCCATACAAGAGGCATTTTGGCGCATACATAGCAGCCCATGGCAAAAAGGCCTTTCATGGAGGGTATTATATCCATCTTGAACCAGGCAAGTGCATGGTGGCATGCGGTAACTATTGTTTGCCCACCAATATACTCAACTCATGCAGAAATGAGATAATGGCCAATATAGACACATGGCTTGATGCAGTGGAGAATGATGAGTTTGTGTCTCTTTTCGGACAGGTGCCGCCTTCGTCGGCAGATGCCCCCTGTGGTTTTGGTATCGAGCATCTCAAAACTTGTCCATCGGGCTTTCCCAAGGATTATGAGTATATCAAATATCTTAGGATGAAAGATTATTGTTGCTGGCATAATGTGGACGACAGTTTCTATGATGGCAACGATTGGATAGAGCGTTCTGTAGACATGTTTCGTGTAGCCAAACCAATGATGGATATTGTCAACAGCGTCATTGACGACTACGAATAACCTATATAATCAGGTTGACAATGCAAATAATCAGGCCAACAATGGATAAATTGCAACAAAATAAAGAAAAATGCGGGTAACAATGAAAAAAGTCTCAAAAATATTTGGTGGTTACAAAAAAACTCTGTACCTTTGCACTCGCTTTTGAGACATATCTCAAATCTCTTAAAGCAAGGAGAGATGGTAGAGTGGTCGATTACAGTAGTCTTGAAAACTACCGTACCGAGAGGTACCGGGGGTTCGAATCCCTCTCTCTCCGCAAAAAAAAAGGGTGACGAGTTGAAATTCAACGAGTTACCCTTTAACTTTGTAAAAGCGTGGACAAAATATGGACAGTAAAATCGTCCTAAGTTAAACCAAAATTCTTAATATATAGAATGTAGAGAAGAGTGCTTTGCCAGCGTTCTCGGCACCAGTGAGGAACTCAATAATGCGTCCCCAATACTTTGTGCTCACCTCGATATGGTACTTGATGGGCGCAGTATTCTTCAGTTTCGCCTCCTTAGCCATGCTGATAAGCGTTTCACTTGACAAAGAACCAACTATCTCGCGCAAAGCTCACCTCTTCAAGCACATAGGAGTTAATAAATAGTAATCACATTAGAAAATATGATAAAACAATGTTTTATAATCTTTGGCAGTCTGGCCGTGGGTGAGCTGATTGTCTGGCTCACAGGCATCAGCATACCGAGCAGCATCATCGGAATGCTTCTCCTGACAGCCTTGCTGCAAATGAAAGTCGTCAAGCTGGAGTGGGTGAAGGGAATGTCGGATTTCCTCATCAGCAACCTTGGTTTCTTCTTCGTACCACCAGGCGTTGCGCTTATGCTCTATTTAGACATCATAAAGGCAGAACTGCTACCCATCTTGGTGGCAACGGTCATCAGCACCGTGCTGGTGATGATTACAACAGGATGGACGGATCAGTTCCTGCGTAAGTTGGGCTATAAAAAGAAGGACGGACATGGAGATAATGAGTAACCCCATCATACAGCTTGCCATCACCTTCGGTATCTATTACGTGGCACGTCAGATACAGAAGTGGACGGGATGGATTGCGCTCAACCCCATCCTTATCACCATTGCTGCACTGATTGCCCTGCTGCAGCTGACTGGCATCAGCTACGAAACCTACGAGCAAGGCGGACAGTACATTGACTTCTGGCTCAAACCAGCCATCGTGGCATTGGGTGTGCCCCTCTATCAGCATCTGGGGCACATTCGTCGTCAGCTGTTGCCTATCCTCTTGTCGCAACTTGTCGGCTGCCTGGTGGGATTAGTCTGCGTCACCCTAATAGCATCAGCCATGGGAGCATCGCACGAGGTCATCGTATCGCTGGCGCCCAAATCCGTCACCACCCCAATAGCCATGGAGGTGTGCAGAACAGCAGGCGGCATACCCTCGCTGACGGCAGCCATCGTGGTGTGCGTAGGACTCTTCGGAGCCATCTTCGGTTTCAAGATACTGGAGGTGTGGCACGTACGAAACCCCTTCTCGCAAGGTATCAGCATGGGCACGGCTTCACATGCCGTAGGCACATCACGCGCCATGGAGAAGGGTGAGACATACGGTGCGTACTCTTCGCTCGGACTTATCCTGAACGGTGTCCTAACAGCATTGCTCACTCCATTTGTTCTGAAGTTGCTGGGATTTTTATGTTTTGATTACAATTAGAAATGATACTCAAAA
>JALFPC010000050.1 GCA_022782305.1 Prevotella sp.
GTAACTCTCGTAGAGGTCGGCACCCATGCCTGCCACATCACCCACATTGTCACCCACATTGTCTGCTATAGTGGCAGGATTACGTGGGTCATCCTCGGGGATGTCGGCTTCCACCTTGCCTACAAGGTCGGCACCCACATCAGCAGCCTTGGTATAGATGCCGCCGCCCACACGAGCAAAGAGAGCCTGTGTGGATGCTCCCATGCCAAAGGTTAGCATGGTGGTGGTGATGGTGATGAGCGCTATACTACCTTCTGTATAGAACATGCTAAGCACCACAAACCAGATGGCTATGTCGAGGAGTCCGAGACCTACCACAACCAGGCCCATCACAGCCCCGCTGCGAAAGGCAACCTTCAGTCCGCTGTCGAGTCCCTGACGGGCTGCATTGGCAGTGCGTGCAGATGCATAGGTGGCCGTTTTCATTCCAAAGAACCCCGCCAGTCCCGAGAAGAGTCCACCGGTAAGGAATGCAAATGGCACCCATGGATTTTGCACCTTGAGCACATAAGCCATGAATGCAAAGATAATGGCCAGAACCACAAACACGATTCCCACCACCTTATACTGCTGTTTGAGATAAGCCATGGCACCCTTGCGCACATGGCCTGCTATCTCTGCCATGCGGCTGGTTCCTTCACTTTCGCGCATCATGCTGCGAAAGAAGAACCAAGCCATGGCAAGGGCTGTAATTGATGCCACTGGCACCAACCAGAACACTTGTGGAATAGACATAGGCTTTTAGTATTATTTGTTTTTTTCTGTTTTCTTATGAATATGTGAGGTGATATAAAGATTGCTTAGTCTTCAGTGACATACTCTCCTAAATCGCCACTTTCCTCATCCGTATCGTCGTCAATATGGAATGTGGTGCGATAGTTTTCCTCGGTGATATCCTCATCAGAGAAATCGGTTGGTTCCATGATATCGTCGTCCTCGTCGGGCAGGTTGTAGGTATCCTCGGGAATATCATCTTCATCCTTAGACTGCAGTGTGAGTCGTGGTTTTTCCTGCTGCGGTTTGAGTTTCACGAAGATGGCTTCCACCCATGTGCCCTTTGGCACCTCAAGCACATCATATCCGTCTGCCACCTTCTTCTCGTACATGCCGCCAGGCTTGTGCAGACGTGTTTGGGGCAGGGTAGTGGTAGAAATATCGAATCCGCTCTCGATGATAACCTTGATGCTCTGCGAGAGAGAATCCCAACCGCCGCCGAAATTTCGCTCCAAGACCTCCACGAGTTTAGCTGCCGAGATATGCTGGATGTTTTCATAGGTAAGGTCGCTAACTCTGGATATAGAGCGTTTCTTGATAGCCCACATCAGTTTGGATGATTCGGTGATGTTCATCTGCGCCACCTTATATCCTAATTTCTCATATTTGCTCTTGAGCAGGGTGTTGTCGTCTTTGAGTTCCTCTACAACAAATGCAGTGCGTATAATATTAAGATAATGGAGAATGTTTTCTTTTATCTCCACATCCTTTTCAGCACTCTCCCACATACGCAGGATATCGTTTTCCTGGATATCCCAAACATTCTTTTTTGTTAGCGTTCTAAATGTTAATGGTTTCTTTGTTTTATTGCTCTCTTTCATATAGAATTTGTATAAGCTTTAGTATTTTTGTGCAAAAATATATTTTATATTTCTTTTCTACAACTATTTTCGTCTTTTTTTTTGTTATTCTCGAAAAAAATCACTACCTTTGTCATAATAATAAAAATAACTGACGTAATAATATGGCAAAACCACTCGCTGAAAGGCTCAGGCCGCAAAATCTGGACGAATACATAGGTCAGCGTCACCTTGTAGGCGAGGGGGCCGTGTTGCGACAGATGATAGAGTCGGGGCGCATTTCCTCATTCATACTATGGGGGCCGCCAGGAGTGGGCAAAACGACGCTTGCGCAGATAGTGGCTAAACGCCTTGATGTGCCCTTCTTTACACTGAGTGCGGTGACCAGCGGAGTCAAAGACGTGAGGGACGTGATTGAACGAGCACAAAAGGGTCGCTTCTTTACCGAGGCTTCACCTATTCTATTTATAGACGAGATCCACAGATTTAGTAAGTCGCAGCAAGACTCTCTGTTGGGCGCAGTAGAGAAAGGTGTAGTGACACTCATCGGAGCAACCACCGAAAACCCATCCTTTGAGGTGATTAGACCGCTACTGTCGAGATGTCAGGTATATGTGCTCAAATCGCTCGATAAAGAAGACCTGCTTGCACTGCTCCATTCGGCCATTGAGCGAGACTCAGAACTGAGCCAAATGAATATTTCACTCAAGGAGACCGATGCCATGCTGAGATATAGCGGAGGCGACGCGCGCAAACTGCTTAATATACTCGAACTCGTGGTGGAGTCGGCACATGGCAACACCATTGAAATAACCGATGATATGGTGGTGGAACGGTTGCAGCAAAATCCGCTGGCTTACGACAAAGGTGGAGAGATGCACTATGATATCATATCGGCATTCATAAAAAGCATAAGGGGAAGTGACCCTGATGCCGCCATCTACTGGTTGGCGAGAATGATTGAAGGAGGAGAAGATCCTGCGTTTATAGCCCGCCGACTGGTGATAAGCGCTGCCGAGGATATAGGGCTTGCCAACCCCAATGCACTGCTGATGGCTAATGCCGCCTTTGATGCGGTGGTTAAGATTGGATGGCCTGAAGGACGAATACCGCTGGCTGAGGCTACCATCTATCTGGCCACTTGTGCTAAGAGCAATTCAGCGTATTGTGCCATCAACGATGCCATACAGATAGTGAAACAGACCGGTAACCAATCAGTGCCGCTGCACTTGAGAAACGCACCAACGAAACTCATGGCAGACCTTGGGTATCACGACGGATACGCATACCCGCATGACTATCCTGGGCATTTCATTCAACAGCAGTATATGCCCGATGCACTGGTTAACCAGAGAATTTGGCACCCACAAGATAATCCTGCCGAATGCAGAACAAAACAGTATATGGAAAACTGCTGGGGCGACAAATACAAACATTAAAATATCATTTTTATTATAGCATAATTATAACATCAAAACAAATAAAGCAAATAAAACAAATTAGCAAAAGCCAAAAGCATCGATTATTATATCAATACTCAAAACTCAACAACGAACTAAAAACTACGCAATATGAAAATAACGGTATTAGACGGATATGGGCTCACTCCTGGCGATATGTCGTGGGATGAACTGAAGGCATTGGGCGACGTGGAGATTTTTGACCGCACTCCACGCGAACAGGTGGTCGAAAGGGCTAAAGACTCAGAAATAATCCTCACAAACAAGGTGAAGATAGATGATGAAATAATGAGTCAACTGCCGCAACTGATGTATGTGGGTGTGCTTGCCACTGGTTATAATGTGGTGGACGTGAAAGCTGCCAACAAACGAGGAATCATCGTTACCAATATCCCTACATATAGTACCGACAGCGTGGCACAGATGACATTCGCACACATCCTGACCATCTCAAACAGAGTGGAGCACTATGCAATAGAAAACAGAAAAGGTAGATGGAGCAATAATCCTGACTTCTGCTATTGGGACACACCACTCGTAGATCTGACTGGTAAGACCCTCGGTATCGTGGGACTTGGACATATCGGACTGAGAGTGGCTGCCATAGCAAAGCAATTCGGCATGGATGTGTTTGCTTATACCAGCAAGACTGCTGCCGAACTACCTCTTGGCATTCAGAAAACTACCCTCGAGGGATTGTATGCAGTGAGCGATATACTAACCCTCCATTGCCCACTGACCGATGAGACACGAGAATTGATAAACGCTCGCTCTATAGCAAAAATGAAAAAGGGCATCGTGATAATTAATACGGGACGCGGACAACTCATCAACGAGCACGACGTGGCTGAAGCTCTCAAGAGCGGATATATCTGCGGATATGGCGCCGACGTGATGAGTGAGGAACCGCCAAAGGAAGACAATGAACTGCTTCTGCAGCCCAATGCATTCATCACACCACATATTGCATGGGCTTCCATGGACTCACGCATCAGACTCATGAATCAGACTGTTAACAATATCAAGGCGTTTATGAACGGACGACCTATCAATGTGGTCAACAGATAAGGGCGATAGGATCAGATAATGGAACAATCGGAAACATTCGCCACACTACATCAAATCATTGAGTTCTTAGGCACTTTCGCCTTTGCAATATCAGGTATCAGACATGCCGCCGCCAAACATTTCGATTGGTTCGGCGGCTATGTCTGTGGTATAGCCGTGGCTATAGGGGGTGGTACCATTAGAGACGTGATGCTCGGATGTACTCCTTTCTGGATGACCAATCCCATATATATGATGTGTACGGCACTGGCATTGGCTATGGTAGTAATATTCGCAAAACACATGCAGCGACTGAGCAATACATGGTTTCTCTTTGATACGCTCGGACTGGCACTCTTCACCATTGCTGGCATACAGAAAAGCCTCGAATACGGACAACCCTTTTGGGTGGCCATCATCATGGGATGCATAACGGGAGCTGCTGGAGGTGTGATCCGCGATGTGCTGCTCAACAACGAACCTGTGATATTCAGAAAGGAGATATATGCCATGGCTTGTGTGCTGGGTGGACTGACATATTGGTTTGTTGACTATCTCGGCGCAAATGTTGAGATTACCGTGATGGCAAGTTTTTTGGTGACATGCGCCATCAGACTGCTTGCTGTGGTTTATCACATACAATTGCCAGTGCTCAAAAGCGAAGACTTTCCTACTCCCGACAACGATAGTCAAGAGGATAAATAATCCAATAAGATATATGCCCCAAATGGTTATGGTGATGATTAATAGATGTCTAATGAAGATTTGTAAGTGCATGACAATGATAACGTTGCTCATGTCGCTTACAGGATGTTATGGTAGAGGTGAGCGTACTCCTGATGCGTGGAACCTGACCGACAACCAGATTGACTCCATATCATTCTACACCACTCACCATTATACACAAGGGTTTAATTTCGTGGTTACTGCCGACTCGCTCATGCTCACAGAACTGCCGTATGAAGAGTGCGGCGACAGTATGATGGTGTATGAAGGAAGCAGAATAGTGGTGGCAGATATCAAGACATTGCCACAAGATTCTATAGACTCTATATGGGTGAAAGTGGCACACGACCAGTTTATTCAGGGTTGGGTGAGAGAAGGACAACTGCTCGAAAATGTTTATCCTGATGACCCTATTTCGCAGTTTATTACCACCTTTTCAGACACACACCTGTTGCTCTTCCTGGCATTGATTGTAATAGTGGTAGTGTCTTATCTGCTCTTTAAACTGAAAAAGAAAAATGCCTATATAGTGCATTTCAATGATATTAACTCTATCTATCCCACTATACTCACATTGCTCGTTTCGTCTTCAGCCACTTTCTATGCATCCATACAGATGTTTAGGGTGGAGGAATGGAGGCATTTCTATTATCATCCGTCGCTCAATCCCTTTTCGCTGCCTATCCACCTTGCACTCTTCATATTGTCGGTATGGATGATGGTGATAGTGTCTATAGCGGTGGTTGACGATATCAGGCATAAACTAACCTTTTCAGAGAGCATACTTTATCTGTTGGGATTGCTTGGCGTGTGTGCAGTAGACTATGTAGTGTTTAGCATTTCCACATTATATTATATAGGATATCCGCTGCTTGTGGTCTATTTTGTCTACGCTCTTTTCAGATACAAGAAAACTTCGTTTGCAAGATATGTTTGTGGACGATGCGGACTACCCATAAAAGAAAAAGGCAAATGCCCCCATTGCGGTTCTGTCAATATTTGACTGGGGCAATGGAGGCACTTGACAATATTATTTTGACATGAGATACTGCTTGAATGCAGAGAAATCATTCGGCATCTCAACACTCTGCTTCTCTCCCTTCATAAAGGCGGCAAGTCGCTCGGGTATGGCTATCTCTGCACCTATGGCAGCCTCTACGGTGTCCTTGAACTTGGCAGGATGTGCAGTTTCGCAGAACACACCTGTCTCGCCGGGTTGCAACTGCTCTGTGAGGGCTTGATAGCCGCAGGCTCCATGCGGATCGAGCACATAGCCATTGGCTGCATAGCACTCTTTCATTGCCTTGCGTATTTCTTCATCCTTATATGTGGCACCGCTGATATGCGAGATGATCTCTTTGTGGTTGTTGCCATAGAGGTCGATGATGCGTGCGAAATTGCTTGGGTCTCCCACGTCCATAGCATTTGCTATGGTCTGTAGGCTTGCCATAGGATGATATTCTCCTGTCTGCAGATAGTTATAAAACACATCATTGGCATTGTTGGCAGCAATGAAACGCTTGATGGGCAGTCCCATCCTACGCCCAAAGAGAGCAGAGGTGATATTTCCGAAATTACCGCTTGGCACACATACCACCAGATTGTCGGCCTTGCCCAAGGCTTTCATGCGTGCATAGGCATTAAAATAATAGAATGCCTGAGGAAGAAAACGTGCCACATTGATTGAATTTGCAGATGTGAGTTTCATGTGGTTGTTGAGTTCTTCGTCCATAAAGGCATTCTTTACCATAGACTGACAGTCATCAAACACACCATCCACCTCAACGGCAGTGATATTGCGGCCAAGGGTGGTGAACTGGCACTCTTGAATCTTGCTCACCTTACCTTTGGGATAGAGCACATATACATGAATGCCATCTACACCGAGAAAACCATTGGCTACGGCAGAACCTGTGTCGCCACTCGTGGCCACAAGCACGTTTACATTCTGCGCATCCTCCTGACGGATGAAATACTGGAGCAGGCGAGCCATAAACCTGGCACCCACATCCTTGAATGCAAGAGTGGGACCATGAAAGAGTTCAAGGCTGTAGATATCATCTGTCACTCTTGCCACAGGACAATCAAACGAGAGTGTGTCGTAAACAATATTCTTGAGGTCGGCAGCAGGGATATCTTCACCGAAGAAAGCATCTGCCACATGGTATGCAATCTCTTGGAAAGACATTGTGTGGATAGTGTCGAAAAACTCCTTAGGCAGCGGCTTTATTCTCTCGGGCATGAATAATCCCTTGTCGCCGGCAAGCCCCTTAACCACTGCTTCGTGGAGTGATGCCATGGGCACTGTTCTGTTGGTGCTGTAATATTTCATATATCGAAAATGGTTTGATTTGCTATTTAAGATTCATAAACATGTTCATAAACTCGCACAGACGGAGGTGACCGCAGTTGCCAGCAGCGCAACTAACCTCGTCATAATGCTCCACACTGTCGGCCTCGATGCCGCGGTGCCATACAGCAAAGGGTACTGGCTCGTCTACATGGGTGCGCACTTCTACAGGCGTGGGATGGTCGGGCATGACTGCTATGGCCACCTTCTCATCCCATTTGCTTGTCTCCTCAATGATGGGTTTCACTATCCTCTGGTCGAGATATTGGATGCTCTTGAGTTTAAGGTCGAGATCACCATCATGCCCTGCCTCGTCGCTCGCCTCAAGATGTAGAAACACGAAATCCTGATGGCGCAGAGCCTCAATGGCAGCCGCACACTTACCTTCATAATTGGTATTGGCAAGCCCCGTGGCTCCCTCCACGGATATGATGTCGAGTCCGGCATAATGGCCTATGCCCTTGATAAGGTCTACGGCAGAAATAACGCTACCGCTCTTTACCTCGGGATACATCTGTTGTAGTGTCTGCATCTTAGGTCGGTAGCCTCCGCCCCAGGGCCAAATAGAATTGGCTGTGGGATGCCCCTCTGCCTCTCTTGCCTTGTTGAGAGGATGGCGGGCAAGGATAGCCTGCGATTTGATAATCAGTTTGTTGATGATATCAGCAGTTTCAGTTGCCGTAAGTCTTACGGTATTGTCGGCTGAATAACCATCTACACATCTTTTACCATTCGTATCATCGTCAATTGCCTTAACCAATAGTGGTTGCCATGGTTCGTTAGGATGGTCATGGGGTGGGGCACAGATGATATTCTTGTTGCCGCCGCGTATCACCAGCAGGTGTCGATACTGTATGCCTTTTATAAACTGGATTCTATCGTCGGCAAGTTCGGCATTCAGTGCGTCTATGAGTTGCTCTGCTTCTTCTGTGGTCAGGTGTCCGCCATGATGATTGATGATATTACCATTGTTGAGGGTAATAATATTACATCTCAGCGCCAGGTCGTCGTCTCTCATCTCATAGCCAATGCTGGCTGCCTCCAGGGGGCCGCGCCCTTCATACACTGCATTGAGGTCATATCCAAGAATGGCTGTGTTGGCCACCTCGCTACCTGGCAGAAATCCTTTTGGAATGGTTGAAAGGGTGCCGCATCTGCCCTTGCGCGCAATCATATCCATATACGGTATGTCTGCATGCTGGAGCAGGGTCTTGCCTCCTAACCGATTCACAGGATGGTCTGCCATGCCATCGCCCAAGATTATTATGTGTTTCATATCCTTAATTCATTCGTTTTGCCTATGTTGTATCCTTTTATCATCAGATATTATATAATCCTTGTATCATCAGATAATATATGATCTTTTATCATCAGATATTGGCTATAGACATGATATTGGCGAACACTCCCGCTGCGGTCACACCAGCACCGGCACCGTAGCCCTGTATGAGCATTGGATATTCTCGATAGCGTTCGGTAGTGAGGAGCACGATATTGTTAGAGCCTTCGAGTCCATAGAACGGATGGTTTTGCGATACCTCCTGTAGCGACACGTCTGCCTTGCCGTGGTCCATCTTGGCAACAAATCGCCAGCGTTTGTTTTCTTTTTCCATCCTCTGGCGTTGGGTTTCAAACTCGGTATCCAGGGATGGCAGTTTTTGCCAGAAGTCATCCTGTGATCCTTCAAACATGCTGTTGGGGATGAAGAGGTTCTTCTGCACGTCCTCTTGTTCTATCCTGTATCCAGCCTCACGTGTCAGTATGACGAGTTTGCGCACCACATCCTTTCCGCTCAGGTCTATGCGTGGGTCTGGTTCGCTGTATCCCTGCTGCTTGGCTCTCTTCACTGTTTCAGAGAAAGGTACATCTGCTGCTATCTCATTGAAGATGAAATTGAGTGTGCCGCTCAGCACTGCCTCGATTTTTAGTATCTTATCTCCAGAATTTCGCAGGTCATTGATGGTGCCTATGATGGGTAGTCCAGCACCCACATTGGTTTCAAATAGAAACTTTACTCCCTTTCTCAGTGCTGTTTCCTTGAGTTTGGCATAACTTTCGAAATTTCCCGAGGCGGCCACCTTATTTGCTGCCACCACAGAGATATTATTTTCGAGGAAAGTCTGATAGAGCGATGCCACCTCACCGCTTGCTGTACAGTCCACAAACACGCTATTGAAGATGTTCATTCCCAGCACTTCATCGCACAGGCTTCTGATGTCGCTTGGTGCTGATTTGGCAAGCTCATCACGATAGTTGCAGAGGTCGAGGCCCTCACGGTTGAAAATGGCATTATGGCTCGATGCTATGCCCACCACGTTGAGTTTGAGGCGTTGTGTTTCCATGAGTTCCTTATATTGCGAGTTTATTTGTGCAATGAGATTTCCTCCCACTGTGCCCACACCGCAGATGAAGAGATTGAGCACCTTATACTCGCTGAGGAAGAAGGAATCGTGCAATACGTTGAGTGATTTTCTCAGCAGATTTGCCTCCACCACAAATGATATATTGGTTTCAGATGCACCTTGTGCGCATGCGATCACGCTGATACCACTCCTACCCAGAGTGCCGAAGAGTTTACCTGCAATGCCTGGAGTATGTTTCATGTTCTCACCCACAATGGCTATGGTGGCCAGTCCACTTTCGGCATGCATGGGATACATGGCACCGGTCTCTATCTCCTTGGCAAACTCATGGTTTAGCACGCGTACAGCATCGTTGGCATCCTCGTCTCTCACACCTATGGATGTAGAATTTTCTGACGATGCCTGCGACACCATGAATACCGATATGCCATTGTCGGCAAGGGCTGTAAAGATGCGCCTGTTTACACCAATCACACCCACCATGCTCAGACCTGTCACTGTGATTAGTGTGGTGCCATTGATGCTCGAAATACCCTTGATGGGCTTTGAGTCATTGTCTATCTTGCCCTTTATCACCGAGCCGGGATTATCTGGATTGAAGGTGTTTTTTACCAGTATGGGTATATTTTTGATACACACGGGATAGATGGTAGGTGGATATATCACCTTTGCTCCGAAGTTGCAAAGTTCCATGGCCTCCACATAACTAAGTTCGTTTATGGTATAGGCAGAGTGTATGACCCTTGGATCGGCGGTCATGAACCCATCTACGTCTGTCCATATCTCGAGTTGTGTGGCATCCAAGGCAGCGGCTATGATTGATGCTGTATAGTCGCTACCACCTCTGCCGAGGTTTGTAATCTCTCCAGAATATTTGTCAGTACTGATAAATCCGGGCACAAGGGATATCTCGGGCAGTTCGGCAAATGCCTCCCTCACAAGTCTGTTGGTTAGTTCACTGTCGAGGATATGCTTCTGATGCTTGAATTCGGTCTTTATGAATTCACGTGAGTCGAACCATACGGCACCGTCGATGAGTGTTGCCACAATGTGGCTACTCAAGCGCTCGCCATAACTTACTATGGCTGCCATGGTCTTGGGACTGAGGTCGCGAATCAGGTATACACCGTAATATATAGACTTTAGTTCGTCGAGAAGGTTGTCAATCTTTTCTTTCAGTTCATCATGCGCCTTTGCATTGGTGATGATTGTGTCTATCATGTCATGATGGCGCTTCACCATAGCATCAAATTCCTGAAGATAAGAATCGTCGCCCTTTACAGCAAGTTTGGAGGTGGCTATGAGTTTGTCTGTTATGCCGCCCAAGGCACTCACCACCACTATCACACTCTCGCCATTGCGAAACTCCCTGTTCTCAACTATCTTCTTGAGACTTAAGATACTTTCTACGGAACCTACGGATGTTCCGCCGAATTTCAGTACTTTCATATATTCTTATTTCGTTTTGTTTCTGTTTTGTTGTTTTCAACTGCAAAATTACTAAAAAAACTCGTTTTTCCAACATTATTATCAAAATATTGTGTATTTTTGCATCGTTTTATTATCAATACGTGTTTGAATACAGCAAAAATGACAAATGAATATCAGTTGAGGGTGTTGCCTCAGATAGCGGGCAGCGAACAGGCTCTCGTCTCTTATATAGCAAAAGAAAAGGGTATAGACCAACGCACCATACATGGTGTAAGGATATTGCGCAGAAGTATAGATGCACGCCAGCGCACCATATTTGTAAATCTTAAAGTGAGGGTTTACGTCAATGAGATGCCACAGGAAGAAGAGTGGACACATACCGACTATCATGATGTGAGCCAGGGACGTTGTGTGGTGGTGGTAGGCGAAGGTCCTGGTGGGTTGTTTGCTGCTCTACGACTCATTGAGCATGGTTTGCGTCCCATAG
This sequence comes from Prevotella sp., assembly GCA_022782305.1. Lineage (GTDB taxonomy): Bacteria > Bacteroidota > Bacteroidia > Bacteroidales > Bacteroidaceae > Prevotella. Next base: position 11,439 of record JALFPC010000050.1, read on the forward strand.
TGATAGAGCGCGGCAAGGATGTGCGTGAGCGAAAGAAAGACCTGGCTGCCATATCTCGCACACAGAAGGTGGACGGCGAGAGCAACTACAGTTTTGGTGAGGGTGGAGCCGGTGCCTATTCAGACGGCAAACTATATACGCGCAGCAAGAAAAGGGGATCTATAGACAGTGTGCTGAGTGTATTCTGCCAGCATGGTGCCTCAAACTCCATAATGGCCGACGCACATCCGCATATCGGTACCGACAAATTGCCACGTGTGATTGAAAACATGCGTAATACCATACTGCAATGCGGTGGCGAGGTGCACCACCAGACTAAGATGACCGAACTGATATTGAATGGCAACGAGGTTATAGGAGTGAAGACAGTGGATGGCGTCACGGGGCAAGAGAAAGAGTTTCATGGACCTGTAATTTTGGCTACTGGGCATTCAGCACGAGATGTCTACCGTTATCTTCACTCGCAATCCATAGACCTTGAGGCCAAGGGCATAGCAGTAGGAGTTCGTCTTGAGCATCCCGCCATGCTCATCGACCAAATTCAATACCACAACAAACAGGGTAGGGGCAGATGGTTGCCAGCAGCAGAATATTCATTCGTTACACAGGTAGATGGTCGCGGTGTCTATTCCTTCTGTATGTGTCCCGGCGGTTTCGTGGTGCCCGCAGCCACAGGTGCTCAACAGATTGTAGTAAACGGAATGAGTCCCAGCAATCGTGGCGGCAAATGGTCAAACAGCGGAATGGTAGTGGAGACACGCCCTGAGGATATAGTCGGCGATAGTCCGCTTCGCATGATGGAATGGCAGGAAGAGATAGAGCGCAACTGCTGGTTGCAGGGCAATATGCGTCAGACTGCCCCCGCCCAGCGCATGGCCGACTTTGTAAACGCGCGCCTTAGTTATGATTTGCCAGAATCCTCATACTCACCTGGTCTCATCTCATCACCTCTGCATTTCTGGATGCCCGAACAGGTATCAAAGCGTCTGCAACAGGGATTTAGGAATTTCGGCAAGATGTCGCATGGCTTTCTTACCAACGAAGCAGTGCTAATAGCAATGGAGACACGCACTTCCGCTCCCGTCAGGATATTGCGCGATAACGATACGCTCATGCATACTACCATACGCGGCCTCTTTCCATGCGGAGAGGGTGCGGGATATGCAGGAGGTATAGTGTCGGCGGCCATAGATGGTCAGCGTTGTGCCGACAGTTGCTTAGAATATGTCAATAGCGCCATGTGATTGTATATCCCAAAGGCGCTATTGATTGAATGACTATTCTTTTTTCTCTCTGAGGTTATAGATAGCAGCAGAAGCGCGCCTCCAGTCGGTGTCGAGTGAGAATCGTGTCAGGCTGTTGCCATCGTTAACGTAGGCATGCACCATCTCTGTATCGCTATCGTTGAAAAGAGGGTTGGAGAGCGATACATCCATAAACTGCTTGATCACTTTTATCTGCATGGCCTCGGGTTGAGAGTTGAGTTCGATGAGCGTGCGGGTATAATAATCAATGAATGTGTTGAGTGCAAAGGCCTGCTTGTCGAGGAAGGTGGCGGTAGAGTCGGGCATCTGCTCACGCATCTTGATGATCATATAATCGAGGGCATCGCACTTGAACTGTGAGAACTGGCGGAGCAATGGGTTGCCATTTTCGTCGGCAGCCATGGCCTTTGATTTCGACAGTATTTCCATATATACGTCTTGTGCCTTTGCCGAGGGTGCCATGAGCACCATCATCAGCATAATCATGAATATCTTCTTCATGTCTTCAAATTATTTATGGTTACTTGTTATTATCTATTTATTATCTATATGTCTTAACAATTTGAGGTGATGGGTGATGCATGGTGGCAGTTCTTCTTGATAATGTGTCACCATCACGAGTGTTTTGTTTTTTCGACTGCAGAAAGTTTCTATCACATCTTTCACTTTCTGTCTGTTGTCGTTGTCCAGTCCATGCAGTGGTTCATCGAGGATGAGTAGTTGCGGGTCTTTGACAAAAGCCCTTGCCAGTAGCACCAGTCGCTGTTCGCCGCTTGATAGTTTGAGAAATGAGGTCTGCTCCTTTCCATCGAGTCCGAAGATATGCATCCACAGTCGGCATATATCCATCTCTTCGGGTTTGGGTTTGGTATAGAGTCCGATGGAGTCCTTTAGTCCGCTTGCCACTATTGATATGGCTGGCAGCGGGCGCATATAAGCACGATGCATTTCTGGCGACACATAACCGATATGCTTCTTAATATCCCATATAGATTCGCCGCTACCGCGCTGATAGCCAAACAATGAAATGTCGGAAGCATAACTCTGTGGATTGTCGGCGCAAACGAGTGACAAGAGTGTTGATTTTCCTGCTCCGTTCTGTCCTCCCAATGCCCATCTCTGACCATTCATAACCTGCCAGTTGAGCCCCTTGAGAATAATCCTCTCGCCGTATCTCACCATCACATCGCGCATGCTTATCACCTCGTTTGCATCATAGTCATTGGGGCTGGCAGGGATGGAGAGGATGGCATTGCGGCGCTCGTTGTCGAGATGAGCCACGGGTCGCAAGTCATTGATTTTCTGCCATTCAAGGCGTGTTATCTTAGGTCCGCACACCATATTGCATACTTCCACTACATGGGTAATAAACTCAGGTACATCATCGGTTTTAGATAGTAATATGATCACTTGTAGCGATTGTTGGCTACTGATGGTTTGCAGCAGTTGTGTCAGTTGCATGCGTGTCTCAGCATCCAGTCCGATAAAGGGGTTGTCCATGATGAGCACACGTGGTGAAGCCAGCAGCGTGCGCACAAGTTGAAACTTTCTGAGTTCGCCGCTCGACAGCAGAATTATGTATTTGTCTAAGAGGTGTGAGATATTAAACATCTCATATAGATCATGCTGCATCTGCCTGCGCTCTGGCGTGTCGTCACCCGAAGACTTGAATGCTGCCTCGAGCATGTCGCCCACCACAGGTGTTTCTTTGTCTATTTCCTGTTGGTTCCATCTCAGTTGCAGAAAATACTGACCGTCGGTATCGCCATAGTTATCCTTGAATGTTATGAACTTGATATTGTCGGCAGCAAGTGGTTTGGTGCTCGGTGCGAAATCATATTCCGGATCTTGCATGAGCAGTGGATGTCTGCCGATAATCATGTCTACGAGCATCGACTTGCCGCCGCCGTTTGGTCCTGTGATGGCAATATGTTCGCCGTCGCAGAGTTGGAAGTCAACGGGTTGTGCCAGTCGCCATTCTGGCATTCGTGCCACCCCTTGATGTATATTGATAATCTTTTGCATACTATTCGGTCTTGTATTTATTCTGTTTGTTCTCTTATTTCACTCTCTTGGGGTTTTTGGTAATGAAATCCTTCCATCCCCTATAGTTGGCCTTGCTCTCGGGTCTGTTAATTTGCAGGAAATGGCAATAGGCAGCGCCCAGGGCATCGGTGGCATCCATGAAATCGCACATATCCTTTTCTGAAATATGTAGTATGCGCTGCAGCATGCCCGCCACCTGTTCTTTCGATGCCTGTCCCTGTCCAGTAATGGCCATCTTGATTTTTAGTGGTGCATATTCATGTATGGGCACTCCATGCTTGATGGCTGCCGCTATGGCTGTGCCCTGGGCTCTTCCGAGTTTGAGCATAGACTGCACGTTTTTGCCGAAGAATGGTGCTTCTATGGCCATCTCATCAGGCAGAAAAGAGTCGATGATGCCAGTAACGCGGTCGAAGATATGTCCGAGTTTGAGATAGCCATCGCCGCATTTGCGTAGGTCTATGACACCCATGGTCACCATAGATGCCTTGTTGTCTACCACCTTCAGCACCCCATATCCCATGATGTTAGTTCCTGGGTCTATGCCCAATATAATTTTCTCCATTATTCTGGTATTATGGTTTTTTGAATGGTGATATGGCAAACACTCCCACCTTATGGGTTACACCTTTCTTATTTATAGAGCGCAGAGTGTAGATGCCCGGTTGCAGATGGCTGATGTCTACACAACCACTGGTATATTTCCATGATGCCACCGATACACCCTCTTGCGACTGCGCAATGATATATGGTGCATCCAGGCATTTGTGTTTGGCTGGCAGGGGCAGTAGTTTGCCGTCATGATTGATAAAATCCTCGTTGCTGTGTGCCACTGCGCTCTCTGGTGCTTCTGTCATTGCCGCTGTGCTCTCCTGCCCGTATCTGTCTATGGTGGTCACGGCATAGTGGTATCGTGCTCCTTTGGCATGAGGAATAGTTATAAGGCATTGTGTGGAGTATGTGGCTATCATGTTGCGTGGGTCTGTGATGTCTACGGGCCAGTGGTTGCTACGGTATATGTTGTATCTCGCATACGACCCGTTAACCTCGCCATTGTTGGGCCAAGAGAGGTTGTCAAAGTCGCCATATCGCTCAAGATTGAGGAAGAGTGGTGGTGGTGGAGATGCCAGCAGAGTGGCTTGCCTCATTGGCGGCACCAGTGCGGGATAGGCGTCAATATCTTCTGCCACCAGTTGATAGAGTCCTTTGGTGTTGTCTGTAAAGAAACGGCTACGGAAGAAGCAATGTCCCATGCCTTTGTCTCTTGCCACTCTCATCTGCCTCTCCACGGCATCCAGTTTCCAGTTCTTCTCCTTGGGCGACAGGAAATAGATGCCCAGTCCTGGCACCACATCGGCACCGCAGGCGTTTTCCTGCCAGTCGAGGGCGAAGGGGTAGAAGTTATCCCCATCGAAATACATCATGGGGTATATCTGGTCCATGAGTCCCTGCTGCATCCATGCCTGTGCATCCTGATACACTCGGCTGTAGGCATTCCATCCCTTGCTGCTGTAGCGTGCCAAATCGTCATGCTTGCCCACAGGCGAGCAACTCATCTTTACCCATGGTTTGCTGGCTTTCACCTTTGAATGTATCTTTCTGACTATCTTGGTGATATAACTGCGTGCTAAAGTAGGATTAGTCTTTTTTCGCCATGTTTCGGGATAGCGTATATAGTCGAGATGTATGCCGTCCACATCGTAGTTATCGGTGATTTCCTGGCATATATTGGCAAGATAGTCGGCCGTTTCCTGTGTTTCGGGGTTCATGAAAGCCTCATCGCCAATGGTGATAATATTGCGTTTCATTTTCTTCATCAGCCTCTGCGCCCCAATCTTTTTGGTCTTGCCCAAGGGGATGGTCACCACCCATGCATGTATCTCCATGCCACGCTTGTGGCACTCGTCAATGGCGAATTGCAGCACGTCATAGCCTGGCGACACGCCGGGATTGCCGCTGAAACTGCCGTCCCAGGGTTCATAGGCGGATGGGTATGCGGTGGTGCCCCTCACCCTGGTTTGCATGAGCACGGTATTAATATTTGCACTCTTGAGCCGGTCAAGAATGTCTGTCAACTGCTTGCGCTGTATGGCAGCCTTCTCTGTAGTCTGCGCATAGATATCTGGCCAATCGAGTCCTCCTATCGTGGTTAGCCATACCGCCCTGGTTTCAGATTTCGGCGGTTGTTGTTGACCTATCACCTGTGCATTCGTGCATGGTGAAAGAGCCAAAGTGTAGCATATAAATGCGATAATATATTGAAAAGTCCTACTAATATTCATTATTTGCTTTAATTTAGTTGCAAAGTTAATGATTTTTTTTTCATTATTCAAATTAAATGCTTACTTTTGCACTTAGATAACTCAAAAAACAACTTCTTATTTTACCAAAATAGAATATCGATGATAACATTTATTGTTAGTTTGCTGGCTCTTGTGCTCGGTTATTTCCTCTATGGAAGGTATGTAGACCGCATGTTTGGTCCCGACGACCGTCAGACGCCGGCTATTAGTGAAGCCGATGGTGTAGACTTCATGGTTCTGCCCACTTGGAAGGTATTCATGATACAGTTTCTCAATATTGCGGGCACGGGCCCCATCTTTGGTGCCATCATGGGTGCCAAGTATGGTCCGTCTGCTTATCTGTGGATAGTATTAGGATGTATCTTTGCTGGTGCCACCCATGATTATCTGTCGGGCATGCTGTCGTTGCGCAATCGTGGTGAGGTGTTGCCCGAACTCATAGGCAAGTATCTGGGTAGCAATGTCAAGAATGTGGTGCTGGTGTTCAGTTGCTTCCTCCTTGTTATGGTGGGCACGGTATTCGTGTATAGTCCAGCCGAGATATTACAGTCGTTTGGCGGTTCAACTCTCTTCTGGATATTGGCCATCTTTATTTACTATATCATTGCTACCTTCCTGCCTGTAGATAAGATTATTGGCAAGATATATCCCCTGTTTGCCTTTTCGCTCCTGTTCATGGCTTTTGCCCTCATGGTTATGCTCTTTGTGAAGATGCCTCAGGTGCCTGAGATATGGGATGGACTGGGCAATATGGCCACCGCCCATGGCGAGGCTTCCGATCCTATCTTCCCCTGCCTCTTTATAACCATAGCCTGTGGTGCCATCAGTGGATTCCATGCCACACAGAGTCCTATCATGGCGCGCTGCATCAAGAGTGAGCGCATGGGTCGCAAGGTCTTTTACGGCTCGATGATTACCGAAGGTGTGGTGGCACTCATCTGGGCCACAGTAGCATCATATTTCTTTTATGGCGAACCAGCACCGGGTTATCAAATATTGGAGGCTGCCAAGGGTTATCACACGTCGGCCCCCGAGGTGGTCAACTTAATATGCAATGACTGGCTCGGAGTGGTGGGCGGCATCTTGGCATTGCTCGGTGTTGTGGCAGCACCTATCACCAGTGGCGACACCGCATTCCGTTCTGCTCGACTTATCGTTGCCGATGCACTTGGTGTCAATCAGGAACCCATATTCAAACGTCTGATGATTGGTGCGCCCCTCTTCATAGCATCCATTCTCATGCTCGTATGGAAGATGGAAAACCACGACGGATTTCAGGTGATATGGCAGTATTTCGGTTGGGCTAACCAGACACTCTCAGTGTTTACCCTTTGGATGCTCACCGTATGGCTCACACTTTCAGGACGCAATTATTTCGTTACACTCATACCTGCACTCTTCATGACCACAGTGTGCGTCACCTTCCTGTGTATCTCTCCGCAGGCTTTCGCACTCAATGCCACTCTCTCTTATGTCATAGGCATTGCCTCATGCGTGATTGGTGTGCTGTGGTTTGTGGCATGGAAACGAAAAGTGAAGGTCACAAGATTAACAGATTAACAACAAAAGAGACTAAAATATTTACCAACCCATAAATTTTTCAAGCGTATGTACAAGAAACTAATGGTTGTGGCATTGTCGGTATTTATGTCGACGGCTACTTACGCCCAATTTGAAAAAGGTAAGACTTATCTTGGAGCCGCACTCTCAAGTCTGAACCTCAGTTATAACGGCAATGACAAGGCTTCTCTTGATGTCACAGCCAAGGCTGGCTATTTCGTGGCAGACAATATTCTGCTGTCAGGTCAGGTGGGACTGAAAAAGCAGGAGGGCCACCCCGCATCTTATTCATGCGGTATAGGAGGCAGGTATTATATCATCCAAAATGGTATATACCTTGGATTGTCTGCCGATTTCAAGCATCTCTACCCTGGATTTAATGATCTGCAACCAAGCGCACAGGTGGGATACGCATTCTTCATCAGTCGTACAGTGACCATAGAACCCGAGGTGTATTACGAGCAGTCGTTTAAAAACCATCGCGACTTTAGCACAATAGGATTCAGACTCGGATTAGGTGTTTATCTCTGATCTCCTTAAAACTATTATCACGAATAATGTTCTTATATTAATTTACGAATAACGATAAAACGAAACAGTTATGCTTAGTGTAGACGAACTTACCGACAGGCTCATAGACCTATCTTTTGCCGAAGATATCGGCGATGGCGACCATACAACCCTTTGCTGTATTCCCGAAACTGCCGAGGGTGCTTCGCAACTCATCATCAAGGAAGACGGCATCCTGGCTGGCATCGAGGTGGCCAAGGAGGTGTTCCGCCGTTTTGACCCTACTATGCAGGTGGAAGTGCTCATCAACGATGGTGCACGCGTAAAGAAGGGTGACATAGCAATGGTGGTGAGGGGCAAGATCCGCTCACTGCTGCAAACAGAGCGACTCATGCTCAATATCATGCAGCGCATGAGTGGCATTGCCACTATGACCGATAAATATGTGGAAAAACTCAAGGGTACTCATACACGTGTGCTCGACACAAGGAAGACTACCCCAGGCATGCGCATGCTCGAAAAACAGGCCGTGAAGATTGGTGGCGGATGCAATCATCGTATCGGACTCTTTGACATGATACTTCTCAAGGATAATCATGTGGACTTTTCAGGAGGCATAGCCAATGCCATCAACCGCTGTCATGATTATCTCAAGGCTCATAATCTTGAATTGAAAATAGAGATAGAGGTCAGAAACTTCGACGAAATAAACCAGGTGCTGGCTACAGGTGGGGTAGACCGTATCATGCTCGACAATTTCTCTGTAGAAGATACCAAGAAGGCCGTTGACCTCATTGCAGGCAGATATGAAACAGAGTCGAGCGGAGGCATTACCTTCGACACACTCCGCCAATATGCTGAGTGCGGTGTTGACTATATTTCCGTGGGTGCGCTGACTCATTCGGTTAAGGGACTTGATATGAGTTTCAAGGCCTGCTGACCCCTCACTACATTCACACCAACCAATCATTCTTAAAAGATGAAGAAATACAACAAGATATTGCCCGCAGTATTGGCTACCGCTCTCATGGCCATGCCCTTAGCATCGGAGGCATGCACCAATTTCATTGTGGGCAAGAAGGCGAGCACAGACGGGTCGGTGCTCTGCAGTTATAGTGCCGATGACTATGGCATGTTTCAATACCTCTGCCATTACCCTGCGGGAAAGCATGCAAAAGGCGAGATGCGTCAGGTGTATGACTGGGATACCAATGTCTATCATGGTCAGATTCCTGAGGCTCCAGAGACATACAACGTTATTGGTAATATCAACGAATATCAGGTTACCATAGGCGAAACCACCTTTGGCGGTCGAGAGGAGATGGTAGACTCAACGGGTATACTCGACTATGGCTCGCTCATCTATATAGCACTGCAGAGGTCACGCACCGCCCGAGAGGCCATCAAGGTGATGACATCACTTGTGGAACAGTATGGATACAACAGCGAGGGCGAGACCTTCACCATCTGCGACCCCAATGAGGCATGGATCATGGAGATGATGGGATGCGGTCCTGCCAGCCATCAGGTGGTATGGGTGGCCCTGCGCATACCCGACGATGCCATCTGCGCACATGCCAACCAGAGCCGCATCACTACCTTCGACCAGAAAGACTCAAAGAATGTGATGTATTCAAAGAATGTGATTAAGTATGCGCGCAAGATGGGATGGTTTGAAGGCAAGGATAAAGATTTCAGTTTCCGTGATGCTTATGCAGCCCCCGACTTTGGTGGTCGCCGCTATTGCGAGGCTCGCGTATGGACATTCTTCAATCATTTCTCTGATGATATGCAGCGCTATGTGGCATACGCCGCGGGTAAGGATCCCAATGCCGAGAGCATGCCATTGTGGATAGTGCCCAACCGAAAAGTGAGCGTTCATGATATGGAAATGTGCATGCGCGACCATTATGAGGGTACACCTTTCTCACTTGATGGTGATATTGGAGGTGGCATCTGGGACATGCCTTACAGACCAACACCATTATCTTATAAGGTGGATGGCAAGCAGTGCTTCAATGAGCGTCCTGTGAGCACCCAGCAGAGCGGTTTCGTGTATGTAAGCCAGATGCGCTCATGGTTGCCAAGAGAGATAGGTGGAGTGCTCTGGTTTGGCAACGATGATGCCAACATGGTAGCATTCACTCCTGTCTACTGCTCGTCTACACGTGTGCCAGAGTGCTACAGCACACCGGGAGTAGATGGACTGACCTTCTCCGACAAGAATGCTTTCTGGGTATGCAATTGGGTGAGCAATATGGTATATCCTCGTTACAGTCAGATGTTTCCCAGTCTGCAAGTCGTGAGAGACTCTCTCGACAATAGTTATCTCACAGCCCAGAAAGAGGTGGAGGCCGAGGCTATCAAACTATATGCCGCTGACCAATCGAAGGCTGTTGCCTATCTCAACGACTATACTGTGGCCAAGGCTCAGCAGATGATTTCCCGTTGGCGTCAGTTGGCGGTATATCTCATAGTTAAATATAACGATATGGCAGTAAAGCCCGAAAAAGATGGCCAGTTCACCCGCACTGAGACGGGAAATCCCTCACGCGTATTACGTCCAGGATTTCCTGAGAAATATGCTCGCAAGATTATCGAAACCACTGGCAATCGCTATGTAATCGAATAATATGAGCAGAAGTATGTCTGAATAAAAAAGTTAATGACAGGATTATCAAACAATAGATAACGACTGTGATTATTATATCTTACGCCGCACGCGAGACAGAAGCCTGTCTCGCGTGCTGCGTATATAGGTATGTGATTAGATTAGGGGCATGCCAAGTTGTTGGCATTCTTTCCTCATATCCTCGGGCCAGATGCTGGCCTGTATTTCTCCAATGTGGGCCTTGTGGAGCATCACCATGCATAGGCGACTCTGGCCGATGCCACCACCGATGCTCAGAGGCAATTCACCATTGAGCAATTTCTTGTGGAAATATAACTCCAGTCTATCTTCCTTGCCCTCCAACTCCAATTGTTTGAGCAATGCAGACTTGTCTACACGAATGCCCATAGATGAGAGTTCGAAGGAACGATTCAATACAGGATACCATATCAGGATGTCGCCATTAAGACCAGCCAAACCATTGTCGCCCATTGTTGACCAGTCATCATAGTCGGGAGCACGACCGTCGTGCTTCTTTCCATCACTGAGTTTCCCGCCTATACCAATAATAAATACGGCACCGTATTTTCGGCAAATCTCATCCTCGCGCTCCTTGGGAGTAAGGGTGGGATAGAGGTTGAGCAACTCCTGGCTGTGAATAAACGTGATCTTCTCGGGAAGGAAAGGTTTTAGTTCGGGGTATGTCTCGCAAGCCAGATATTCGGTACGTCGTATGGCAGCATAAATTCTTTCCACCACATTCTTGAGGAATGGGATGGTGCGTTGCTTGTCAGTAATAACTGCTTCCCAGTCCCACTGGTCCACATATAGTGAGTGGAGATTGTCGAGTTCCTCGTCGGCTCTTATGGCATTCATGTCGGTATATATGCCATAGCCAGGTTCTATTTTGTATTCTGCCAGTGTAAGTCGTTTCCATTTGGCCAGCGAGTGCACCACTTCTGCTTTTGCATCGCCGAGGTCTTTGATTGGGAAGGTTACGGGGCGTTCTACACCGTTTAGGTCGTCGTTGATGCCCAACCCCTTGAGCACGAATAGAGGTGCTGTTACGCGTCGCAGCCTTAGTTCGGTTGAGATGTTTTGCTGAAAGAAATCCTTTATGAGTTTGATGCCCTGCTCTGTTTTCATCGTGCTGAGCAGAGGCTTATAGTCTATAGGTTTAATGATGCATCCCATAACTGTAGTTTTGTTACTTATTATTTTGTTTTTATTACATTATGCCATGATAAGAAAACAAGTTTCTAACGTTTTGGCATGCAAAGGTAGTCTTTTTCTTTCAATTATGCAAGAAAAAAGACTAAAAAATGCCAATATGTGTCTTATAAGTAATGGGTGTGCGGGATTTATGCCAGTTCCAGTCCGAATAGTTCTCTAAGTGTGTCTACGAGTTTGTTTTTCTCCGCCATCTGTTCAAACTGCTCTTTGCGAGAAAGAATCTTTACCTCATCCTTTTTGTTTGTCAATTTGAACGACAATTGTATAGCATTGTTTCTGAGATATATGCGCAGTGTTTTGAGAATGTTGACCTTGATGGCCTCCATTTGTTCGAGTATGAGTTGGTTGTCGGCAATTACCTCCACATTAGGAAAAACGGTAATCTTTGGGCACATGTTTTTCATTCTGGAAGCCACACCTACGTATTTCTCAGGCATTCGGTTGCACATTGACAGCCACTGATATTCAAGTTCTTCATTGGAAAACTCTTGCTGTTCGTCTGTAGTTTTGAGGTTTGGGTCGTTGTCTGGCAGCGAGCCAGGTATGATTTGCAATTTCTTTTTGGCAGCCCTCTGTCTGATGTTTTCCCATGAATTGCCCAGCGGCACCCCATTCAATTTGAGAGTGGGGCGCCTTGAGGGGTTATATACATTTTTGTTTTCTTGGTTTTCAATCACTTGTTGGCTGTTGGTATTTGCGTTACCATTTCCATCAGTCATGTTTTTTGAGTTGGCATCAAACTTGGCTGCGGCCACCTGTATAGCCGCGCGTGGTTGCCTGTTTGTGCCACTCAGTCTGTTAAACAGGGATTTGAGTCTACGGGGCCTTCGCCCCGCACTGGCGCTGTCGTCGGGTTGTGTGATCTGTGCCACCTGTATGAGTGTCAGTTCCACAAGCAGTCGTTTGTTGCTGCTTGTCTTATAGTTGATGTCGCATTGGTTGAGCAGTTTTAGAGCCTGATAAAGAAATTTGTTGTCGCATTTCTTGGCCTGCTCGGCATACCGTTGTTTCATCTGTTCGCTTGTTTCGATGAGTTTGAGTGTGATTTCGTCTTTGGCCATCATCACGTTGCGTATGTGCTTTGCCAGTCCGAGAATCATCTGTCCGCCGTCGAAGCCATGGCTAATGATGCTGTTTATTAGCACCATCACCTCGCTCACTTTATTATCAATGCTTGCATCTACGATATTGAAATAATTATCGGTGTCGAGCACGTTAAGGTCTTCTATTACCTTTTTGTAAGAGATGTCTCCCTGACAGAAACTGGCTACCTGGTCAAAGATTGACAATGCATCTCTCATACCTCCATCGGCTTTTTCGGCAATCACCTCGAGAGCCTCCTGCTCATACTTATACCCTTCACGTTCTGCCACGTGCTTAAGATGGCTGATGATGTTTGCCACGGTCATGCGTTCAAAGTCATAGATTTGGCATCTTGACAGGATTGTGGGCAGGATTTTGTGTTTTTCTGTTGTGGCGAGAATGAAGATGACATGTGCTGGCGGTTCCTCAAGGGTTTTGAGGAATGCATTAAAGGCGGCAGCCGAGAGCATGTGTACCTCGTCGATGATAAACACCTTATATTTGCCCACCTGTGGCGGTATGCGTGTCTGCTCCATGAGGCTTTTTATTTGCTCCACGGAGTTGTTGCTTGCGGCATCCAGTTCAAAGATATTAAAAGACCTTTGCTCATTGAAAGCCCTGCAACTTTCGCATTGGTTGCATGCCTCGCCCTCGGCTGTGGGCGAGAGACAATTGATGGCTTTGGCAAAGATGCGTGCGCATGTTGTTTTGCCCACGCCACGAGGGCCGCAAAACAGGTATGCATGCGCCAGTTTGCCTGTCTTTACGGCGTTTTTGAGTGTTGACGTGAGTGCTATTTGTCCCACCACGCTATCGAAAGATAGTGGGCGGTATTTTCGCGCCGAGACTAAGTATTCGTCCATAGTGTAATTAATTGTTTCAGTGCAAAGTTACGAAAAAATCTTGTAATCCACTGCTTATGCCTACATTTTTTTTGTTTTTTCATAATTAACGTGAGTTCGACGAATATACTTTAGAATAAACGATGCTCAACCGACGACAAACCGAGAGCAATGTCAAACTTGTTTGAACATTGCCGAGGTGCGAAGGAGGAAGAGATGTGCATCATGAGGTGCTTCCCTGTCAACTCCCGGCTGCAAGACGCAGGTTTTTCTCCCTTTTTCTTTGTCCTTTCGATTTTTATTTGTAATTTTGCGGTGATAAATCATTAATGCGATGAATAAAGATGTTTTAGAACATATTGAAGATACTGTTAGGGATATTATGCCTTTGGACGCTCGAATCCTTCTTTTTGGTTCGCGCGCAAGAGGTGATGCCCGTCCTGATTCAGACTGGGACATCCTGATTATCCTGAACAAGAACAAAAGAACTGTGCAGGACATTAATGATTATGCATGCCCTTTGATGGAATTAGGATATAGCATTGGCGAAGAAATAAATCCCATTGTATATACAAAGACTGAATGGGATAATCGCAGGTTTACACCATTACATGATTTTGTTGAACGAGAAGCTATTGAGATATGCCATTAAATATAGAAGACAAAAAATCAATCATCAAGTATCGTGTAGAGAAGGCACATAAAACAATGATTGAGGCCAGAGATTGTGCAACCATGGGACATTGGACTCTTGCTGCAAATAGATTATATTACACTCTCTTCTATATTTCTAATGCTTTGCTTGTTGACAAAGGCATGTTTGCAAAAACGCATGCAGGTGTGATTGCCAAGATTAACGAGCACTTTGTAAAGACTGGTATTCTTTCGAGAGATGAAGGAAGAACAATCTCCATACTTCAAAATATGCGTCAATCAGGTGATTACGACGATTGTTTTGAATGGTCGGAAGAGGATGTTTTTCCTTTTTTCAAACGTACAGAAGAGTTGCTTTTGAAGATAGAGTCTTTATTAAATATTGAATAAGAATAACTGTTCTTATGCCACAAGAATAACTATTCTTACATCACAAGAATAACTATTCTTGCATCATAAAAATAACGGTTCTTGTATCATAATAATAACTGTTCTTGTACCCTAAGAATAACTGTTCTTATACCATAAGAATAACTGATCTTACAAAAAGGGAGGCCGCTATGGGTCTCCCAAGTATTGAATGATTAGTTTCACCTCTTTCTTGCTCAGTTCCCTCCTCTTATAGAATGTGGGACTAATCTTTTTTAA
>JALFPC010000056.1 GCA_022782305.1 Prevotella sp.
AAGCGTAAAGAGGCAGGCAAGCAACACATCGACATGGGCATTGCCGAGGAACAGGCTTGCGCCATGGCAAGCGGTATGGCAAAGGGTGGTCTTCGTCCCGTCTGGACGGTTTACAGCACCTTCATCCAGCGCACTTACGACCAGATAGCGCAAGACCTTTGCATCAACTCCAATCCTGCTGTAATCAATGTGGTTTGGGGAGGTGCAGGTACGATGAATGACATCACCCACATCTGTCTGTTCGACATACCTATGCTGTGCAGCATTCCGGGACTTATCTATCTTGCCCCGACCACCTGTGAGGAATACTTTGCCATGCTTCGCTGGGCCATCCTTCAGGACAAGAAACCTGTCGCCATCCGCGTCCCAAGTAATGGCGTAGTTCACACTACCGAGGCGGTTGATACGGAGTATAGTTATGAGTCACGCTATAAAGTGATGCATGAAGGTTCTGAAGTGGCAATCATTGCTGCCGGATCATTCTATCAGAAGGGTGAGAATGTGGCTCGTCTGCTATCAGAGCAAGGCATCGATGCTACGCTTATCAATCCTCGTTACCTGAATGCAGTAGACGCCGGCACACTGGAGGCTCTCAAGGCAAGCCACAGGCTTGTTGTGACTCTTGAAGACGGTTCGAAGGATGGCGGATTCGGTGAACGCATCGCCTCTTATTACAGCACATCCGACATGAAAGTGCTGGTTGGTGGCATCAAGAAAGATCTCTACGACCGCTTCGACCTGCAACAATTACTCAGCGACAATCGTCTGCTGGATGAGCAAATCGTAGAGGATGTTTTGAAGTTATCCGATAAAAAGTAATGCAAGAAGAGTGAATGGTAATGGTTATATAAATTTTAGCATAAGCAAAAGATGAAAAAGGTAATCGTTATTTCCACCAGTCTTCGTGCTGGGTCTAACAGCGATATGCTGGCAGAAAAGTTTGCCGAAGGTGCCAAGGCATCGGGCAATGAGGTAGAGAAGGTTTCCCTTCGTGGAAAGGAGATCAAGTTTTGCATAGGTTGTCTGAGTTGTCAGAAAACGGGTGCATGTGTGTTCAAGGACGATGTGCCTGAGATTATGGAGAAAGTGCTGAATGCCGATGTGGTCTGCTGGGCTACACCTATATATTATTATGAGATGAGCGGACAGATGAAAACTCTCATCGACCGCATGAATGCCATGTACCCGAAGGACTACCGTTTCCGTGAGATCTATCTGCTCACCACTGCTGCCGAAGCTGAAGAGGAGACTCCCCGACGTGCCGAGATTGGTCTGACAGGTTGGATTGACTGCTACGGCAAGTCTTCACTCAAGGGGCATCTCTTCTGCGGTGGCGTGACCGATGCGAGAGATATCGAGGGCAACAGCAAGTTGCAGGAGGCTTACGAAATGGGTAAAGGGGTTTGATTGATAATTACATCGACCATTAGTTATGCGAATGACACGTTTTATCATATTCATATCATTCATAACAATAACGACACTAAACGTTATGGCACAGAAGAAAATAGTACAGACGGCAGGCCGCACGCAGTTGGGCGAGTTTGCTCCAGAGTTTGCCCGGCTCAACGATGACATCCTCTTTGGCGAGGTGTGGAGCCGCAACGACCTGCTAAGCCTTCGCGACCGCAGCCTTGTCACTCTCACCTCACTCATCAGTCAGGGTATCACCGACTCATCACTAACCTACCACTTGCAGGAGGCGAAGAAGAACGGCATCACAAGAACAGAGATATCGGAAATCATCACACATATCGCTTTCTATGCAGGATGGCCCAAGGCATGGGCGGCTTTCCGTCAGGCTAAGGAGGTTTGGAAAGAAGACATGTCGTTGGAAGATGCGAAGAGTCGTTTCCAACAAGAGATGATATTCCCCATTGGCGAACCCAATACTGCCTATGCCCAGTATTTCAAGGGCAATAGTTATCTGGCACGTATTTCCGGCGAGCAGGTTCCCATTGCCAATGTCACCTTCGAACCTGGTTGCCGCAACAACTGGCACATCCATCATGCCACCAAAGGCGGAGGACAGATGCTTATCGGTGTGGCTGGTCGTGGCTGGTATCAGGAATGGGGAAAGCCTGCACAGGAGATTCTCCCGGGGACAGTCATTCACATCCCTGCCGGCGTGAAGCATTGGCATGGAGCCGCTGCCGACAGTTGGTTTGCTCATCTCGCCTTTGAGATAGAGGGAGAGAACGCATCCAATGAGTGGTTAGAACCAGTGTCAGACGCTGAGTATGAGAAGGTCAATGGTCAATAATCACAACATTTTGGCATTATGAAACATCTGAAAATCTTTCTATTAACTGTGCTGACAGTATTTGCGGCATCGGCTTGTTCACAAAACAAATCCCAAAACATCATGGAAAAGAAAAAGGTATTGGTAGTGTATTTCTCGGCAACGGGAACAACAAGGCAGGTGGCAAAGCAAATTGCGAAAATCGCTGATGCAGACATCTGTGAGATAGCTCCGGCGAAACCATATTCCAGTGCCGACCTCGACTGGACCAACAAACAGTCGCGTAGTTCGGTAGAGATGAACAATCCTATGGCTCGACCAGAATTAAAAGCCGTTTCGGTGGATGTGAGTAAGTATGACTACGTCTTCCTGGGCTATCCTATATGGTGGGACCTCGCACCAAGAACAGTAAACACATTCATTGAAACAGTAGACTTGGCTGGCAAGACTGTGATTCCTTTTGCAACGTCTGGAAGCAGCACCATCGCCAACAGTGTTGCCGTACTGAAACAGTCTTATCCAAACATCAAGTGGCAGACAGGTAAACTGCTGAATCATGTCAGTGAGAAAGAGATTGGAACTTGGGTTTCTGCATCTATGGAATAGCTTCCACATCCGACATCCCCCTATGAAGGTCAACTCTCCATGCGGCTGCCCTACGAGGCGAGCGTTTGTATCACCGAATTTCTATTCATAGCATCCTTGTGCATATTGGCTAAAAGTTATAAAATACCGCACAGAAAATAAGTCTTTTCTTTGTTTTCTGTGCAAGATTTTATAACTTTGCAGTCGAAAATAGTTTGTATCAATGAATATAGATGTAATAAAGAAGATACGTAACACACCTATAACAGGCGAAGAATTGGTGGCAATGTTAGGTGATTATAAGTCGCCAACAATGAAATTGTCGCAGATGGAGAAATCAGGCGAGGTTATTCGACTGAAGCGGGGATTGTATGTGATAGACGGCAGCGTCCTCGGTTATCCTCCCTCAGCTCCGATATGTTCAAACCATATCTATGGACCTTCGTATCTTTCGCGCCATTGGGCATTAAGCTATTATGGATTGATACCCGAG
>JALFPC010000066.1 GCA_022782305.1 Prevotella sp.
GGTGCCTGCGCCACACCAGAGTTTCTGATGTATCTCAATTATTTTATCGGATTGGAATATGGCAAGGATTATTATCTGCATGCCGACAAGGTGGTGGACCTCTCAACCAAACAGCGCACCATAGACAAGATGATAACAGACTGCTTTGAGCAGATAGTCTATTCCATCAACCAGCCAACAGGAGCAAGAAACTACCAGGCCGTATTTTGGAATGTGGCCTATTACGACAAGTATTATTTCGAGAGTCTGTTTGGCAGTTTCTATTTCCCCGACGGTTCGCAGCCCGACTGGAATAGTCTGTCATGGTTGCAGAAGAGGTTTATGAAATGGTTTAACAAAGAGCGCACCAAGGCTGTGCTAACCTTCCCCGTGGAGACCATGGCACTGCTCACCAAAGATGGCGAATGCATGGACAAGGAATGGGGCGACTTCACCGCAGAGATGTATTCCGAAGGACATTCATTCTTTACATACATGAGCGACAATGCTGACTCGCTCAGTTCATGCTGCCGTTTGCGCAACGAAATTCAGGACAATGGATTCAGTTATACGCTCGGAGCAGGCGGAGTGTCAACGGGTTCCAAGAGTGTACTGACCATCAACCTCAACAGGTGTATCCAATACGCCATAAACAATGGCATCGACTATAAAGAATATCTGGCAAGCGTTGTAGACCTCTGCCATAAGGTACAGTTGGCATATAATGAAAACCTGAAGGAACTGCAGAGCCATGGCATGCTGCCACTCTTTGATGCCGGTTATATCAACATTGCAAGACAGTATCTCACCATTGGCATCAACGGACTGGTGGAGGCAGCAGAATTTATGGGTCTCACCATCACTCCCAACGATGATTATAAGGCATTTGTGCAGGGCATCCTCGAGATTATCGAGCACTACAACAGGAAATACAGAACCAAGGATATCTTGTTTAACTGCGAGATGATACCAGCAGAGAATGTGGGAGTGAAGCATGCCAAATGGGATAGAGAAGACGGATATTTAGTGCCGCGCGACTGCTACAACAGTTATTTCTATGTGGTAGAAGACGACTCACTTACCATCATAGACAAGTTTAAACTACACGGCAAACCATATATCGAGCACCTCACTGGCGGTTCGGCCCTCCACATGAATCTCGAGGAGCATCTCAGCCAGTCGCAGTATGCCCAATTACTCAAGATTGCTGCCCAAGAAGGATGCAATTATTTCACATTCAATATCCCAAACACAATATGCAATGACTGCGGCACCATAGACAAGAGATACCTTAAGGAGTGCCCACATTGCCACTCCAAGAATGTGGATTATATGACACGCATCATAGGCTATCTCAAGAGGGTGAGCAATTTCTCGCAGCCGAGACAGGAAGAGGCATCCAGACGATTCTATGCAACCAAGGCTAAGTGCCCTGGTAAGGTGGAGGCATAAGTCATGCTGAAGTATGTCAATACGGGAGTGGTATTCCAAGAGATTCCCGACGAGGTAACCTTAGCCATCAACATCTCTAACTGTCCATGCCGCTGCCCAGGGTGCCACAGCCATTATCTCTGGGATGACATAGGCATGCCTCTCACCGATAATGCCATAGATTCGATGATACGGCAATACGGCAATGAGATTACATGTGTATGCTTTATGGGCGGCGATGCCGACCCCGATGAGGTGGCAAGACTTGCTGATTATATAACCCAATACCATCCCGCCTACAAGGTGGGATGGTATAGTGGTAGAACCACGCTACCCAAGAGGGAACTGAAGCAGAGGTTCCATTATATCAAGGTGGGTCCCTATATCAAACACCTCGGAAGCCTCAAAGACAAGACCACCAACCAGAGGCTTTATAGGAAAGAGTCTGACGGAACATTTGCCGACATCACATATAGATTCTGGAAAAAAGAAAACTGACAATAATCATTAAATCATCGCCTCAAGCACCTGCGCAGGTTGCGAGGCATCGAGCGGTGACACATCGTATGCCGCCGCAACAGCGGGAATAAAACAACTGGTGAATGGAGGCAGGTCTACATACTCACCGCCATCATGCAGGGTCACACGACAACCACCGCTCATACTCACCACAATCACAAATGATTTCTCCGCCATAAGGTTGCGTGAGAGAGGAGCCGAAATGGTCATCTGGTTGATACGGAAATAGGGGGTGTCAAGCACTTTGTTTACAGCATCCTTGTCGTGTGGATAATGAGTAAGATAATCTTGCTGCACGGTGAAATTGATGGCTTGTGCCGCCAGGTCGGTATGCAGTTCACGTGGTTTGCCATCCAGTCCCAGTCGGCCATAATCATAGATACGGTAGGTTACATCCGACGACTGCTGAATTTCTGCCAACCTGATGCCACCACCTATGGCGTGCACCCTGCCAGCAGGCAGATAAAACACGTCGCCTGGTTTCACAGGATGGGATGCCAACACCTCAGTGATGGTACCATCGGCCACACGTTGGCGGTATTCCTCGGCGGAGATACTGCGACTAAATCCCACTAAGAGGCGGGCTCCAGGGTCAGCATCTATTATATACCACATCTCACTCTTGCCCATCTTGCCATGCTCGCGCTTGGCCATCTCATCATTGGGATGCACCTGTATAGAAAGATCCTGACGCGCATCTATAATCTTGGCAAGAAGAGGCAACTGACTGCCATATTTGGAAACTACCGCAGCACCGAGCATTGCCTCAGCATCGCCATTAACCACATCTGTCAAGGTCTTGCCTTTAAGGCTGCCATTAGCAACCACCGACTCACTACCAGTTACACCACTCACCACCCATCGCTCTGTGCCCCAAACCAATGTCTTGAGATTGGTTTCAAATATCAATGGATAACATTTACATTCTGTCATATATAGTCATTATTTTGTTTATTGGCTGCAAATTTATACTTTTTCTCCATTATAACAAAAAAGATGGCTTAATTATTTTGACATATCATTCTTTTGCTGTATTTTTGCCGTAAAATAATACACATAGCAAAGAATATGTTTAACTATGAATAACCTGACCGATTTTTCTTTTATAGAGAAAATGATTGGCGATGCCCACCAGGTAGTGAGCGTGGCAATGGTATGCCCCAACGACTCGCACACAGAGTGGGTGATAGACAGGGCACTACAGCAGGGATGGGCACGTTTCATACTGACCACCGCTGCTCCTTTAAGCCCACACCTCGCCAATACCATAGAGCAATATAAAGATAGAATTGAGATAGTGCAGTGTGCCGATGGCGACCAGGCTGCCGCCACTGCCGTGAGCATGGTGAGGGAAGGGCGCGCACAAGTGCTGATGAAGGGAACCATCAATACCGACAACCTGCTGCGAGCAGTGCTTAACAAACAGCATGGACTGCTGGAAGAGGGTGCCGTGATGTGCCATATCGCCGTGGCCCATATACCAGCCTATCATAAACTGCTGGTATTCTCAGACGCGGCCGTGGTGCCGCAACCGCAACTCCAACAGTTTGATGCCATAGTATCGCACTGCGTTAGCGCATGCCGACGGATGGGAGTGGTCAGACCCAAGGTGGCGCTAACCCACTGCACCGAGAAGACAAGCGAGAAATTTCCATGCACCATCTGCTATGGACAAATCAAGGAGTGGGCATCTCAGGGCCGCTATGGTGATGTGGACATACAAGGGCCCATGGATGTGAAAACAGCCATAGATGCCGAAAGTGCTGCCATCAAGGGACTGCAAGGAAGCGTGGCTGGAGATGCCGACATCATGATAATGCCCGACATAGAAGCCGGCAACACCTTCTATAAAACCATCACACTGCTTGCCAACGCACAGGTGGCAGGATGGCTGGCAGGCACTACAGCACCTGTGGTAGTGGCATCGCGCGCCGACTCGGAAGAGTCGAAATATTTCAGTCTGGCCATGGCTGCCATGACAAGCATCAGATAACACCATTAACTGACAAGACAAACAAAACGAAAGACTATGACCGCCAAGAGAATATTCGTGATAAACCCTGGATCCACATCCACCAAACTGGCACTATTTGAAGACGATACCATGATATGGCAGTCGGGAGCACACCATCCGCTGAGCGAACTTAACCGCTTCAATTCCATAGCCGAACAATACCCCTACCGCATGGAGTTCATAAAGAAACGGTTAGCAGACTCCGACATAGAGATACGCTTTGATGCCGTGATAGGCAGGGGCGGACTAACCAAGCCGCTCAAGGGTGGTGTATATAGGGTTAACGACAAGATGATTGACGACCTCAAAAACGCTAAAGACCAGCATGCTTGCAACTTAGGTGCCATAATGGCCAAACAACTGGCTACGGAGGGCGAAGGCATAGCCCTCACTGCCGACCCCGTAGTGGTGGACGAGATGGATGATGTGGCCCGTTATACAGGCATACCGGGCATCAAGAGACGCTCGGTATTTCATGCCCTCAACCAGAAAGCGGTGGCGCGGCGCTATGCGCAGTCGGTGGGCAAGAGATATGAAGACCTCAACATCATAGTGGCACACATGGGCGGCGGCATCAGCATTGGAGCCCACAGGCAAGGACGTGTGGCCGATGTCAACAACGCCCTCAACGGCGAAGGCCCCTTCTCCACAGAAAGAGCCGGTACACTGCCCGCCTCTGACCTCGTAGACCTCTGCATGGACGGTAACCGCAGCAAAAAACAGATCATGTCTATGATACATGGCAAAGGGGGACTCACCGCCTATCTCGGTACCAACGACATGATTACCATCAGCCGCATGGCCGAAGAGGGCGAGCAGCCAGCAAAAGATGTGCTGGAGGCCATGCTCTATACCGTGGCCAAGCAGATAGGAGCCATGACCGTGACCATGAAAGGACATACCGATGCTATCATTATCACAGGTGGCATAGCACACAGTAGTTACTGCATGCAGAGAATGAAAGAATGGGTGGGATGGATAGCACCCATTACCATCATACCAGGAGAAAACGAGATCCTTTCTATGGCATACAACGCTCTGGGCGCCCTCAATGGCCAACTTACTGTAAAAGAGTATAAATAACCCCTGGCAGATAGGCGCATATTATAAACAGACCTTACAAATTGTCATATATATAAAATAAATATGGTAATCCTTGGCAATATGGCTTTTTTTGCGTATTTTTGCAGCCAAATTATCATTAACCATACAAATTGGAAATATGAAACAGAACCTGCTGATATATAATACGCTGACAAGACAAAAGGAGTTGTTTAAACCATTGCACACACCAAACGTGGGCATGTACGTTTGTGGACCAACCGTTTATGGCGACCCGCATCTTGGTCATGCCAGACCTGCCATCACCTTCGATATCGTGTTCAGATACCTCAAACATCTGGGCTACAAGGTTAGATACGTGAGAAATATTACCGATGTGGGGCACCTCGAGCATGATGCCGACGATGGCGACGACAAGATAGCCAAAAAGGCAAGGCTCGAGCAACTGGAACCCATGGAGATAGCGCAGTATTATACCAACAGGTATCATGATGCCATGAATGCCCTCAACGTGCTACCGCCAAGCATTGAACCACACGCCACAGGACATATCATTGAGCAGCAGATGCTGGTGCAGCAGATACTCGACAACGGCTATGCTTATGTGAGCAACGGCAGCGTGTATTTCGATATAGAGAAATACAATAAAGACCATAAATATGGTGTGCTCTCAGGACGCAATCTCGATGATGTGATAAACGCAAGCCGTGAACTCGACGGCGTGGGAGAGAAGCGAAACCAGGTTGACTTCGCCCTGTGGAAAAAAGCGCAGCCCGAGCATATCATGAGATGGCCAAGCCCATGGAGCGACGGATTTCCTGGTTGGCACTGCGAGTGCACGGCCATGGGACGCAAATATCTCGGCGAACATTTCGATATACATGGTGGAGGCATGGACCTCGTCTTTCCTCACCACGAGTGCGAAATAGCACAGGCAGTGGCAAGTCAGGGCAGCGAGATGGTGCACTACTGGATGCACAATAACATGATAACCATAAACGGACAGAAGATGGGCAAGAGCCTCGGCAATTTCATCACACTCGAGCAGTTCTTCACTGGTAGCCACGAGGCTCTCGACAAGGCTTACAGCCCCATGACCATAAGGTTCTTTATCCTCTCGGCACACTATAGGGGCACCGTTGATTTCTCCAACGAGGCTCTCACCGCAAGCGAAAAAGGAATGACCAAACTCATGCAGGGCATCGACGACATCAAGAGAGTGGTGGCTGCCGACTCTTCCGATGCTAACATCGCAACCTTTGCTGCCAACTTCCGACAGAAATGCTACGATGCCATGAACGATGACCTGCAGACTCCTGTGGTGATAAGCCTGTTCTTTGAGGCATGCCATATCATCAATACACTCATTGACCATAAGGCCAAGATATCACAGGAAGACCTCAACGAGATAGACTCCACAATGCAACTCTTTGCATGCGAACTGCTCGGTCTGAAAAACGAGACCAACAACAGCGGCGCACGTGAGGAGGCCTACGGTAAGGTGGTAGACATGGTGCTTGAACTTAGGGCTAAGGCAAGAGCCAACAAAGACTGGGCATCATGCGACCAAATCAGAGACATGCTCAAAGAAGCCGGATTTGAGGTTAAAGACACCAAAGACGGATGCGTCTGGAAATTAAACAAGTAATCAAAGTACCCAAGATATTATGGCACAGAACCCTTCTTACGATTATCTGATAGTGGGAGCCGGACTCTTTGGCGCCACTTTCGCCCACTTCGCAGGCAAACACGGCAAACGTTGTCTCGTGATAGACAAACGCAACCACACTGGCGGCAATATCTATTGCCAACCCGTAGACGCATCGGCAAAAGGCGACGGTAGCCATATCATCAACGTGCATAAATACGGGGCACACATCTTCCATACTTCCAACAGGAAAGTATGGGAGTTTGTAAACTCCATAGTGGAATTCAACAGATATACCAACTCGCCAGTGGCTTGCTATCATGGCAAACTATATAACCTCCCATTTAACATGAACACTTTTTCGCAGATGTGGGAAGTGAGAACACCTGCCGAGGCCAAAGAAATGATTGACCGCCAAAGAAAGGATGCCATAGAAGAGATCAACAGAATACACCAAGAGAAAGGGCTGCCACCCATGACACTGGCAGACGACGGCACATGGCAGGGAGCCGAAAACCTGGAGGAGCAAGCCCTATCGCTCGTGGGAAGAGATATATTTGAAATACTCATCAAAGAGTATACCGAAAAGCAGTGGGGGCGCAAATGCACCGAACTGCCCGCCTTCATCATTAGACGTCTGCCCGTGAGAATGGTGTTTGACAACAACTATTTCAACGATCTCTATCAGGGAATACCTATAGGGGGATATAACAAGTTGACCGACGGACTTCTGGCCAATGCCGACGTGATGACATCCACAGACTTCTTTGAAGACAGGGAGCGATGGATGGCCATGGCCGACAAGATAGTGTTTACTGGTCAGATAGACGAATTCTACAACTATCAACTCGGGCATCTCGAATGGCGCACGGTGAGATTTGAAGAAAATACTTACAACACTCCAAACTATCAGGGCAATGCCGTGGTCAACTTCACAGAAAAGGAGGTGCCATACACAAGAAGCATTGAGCACAAGCATTTCGAAATGTTTGGCACGCAGGTAGACCAATGCCCCAAGACCGTGGTGTCGAGGGAGTTCTCAACCGAGTGGACACCCGGCTCCGAGCCCTACTACCCCGTCAACGACGAGCACAACAACCAATTGGCAGAGCAATACAGAGCACTTGCCAACAAGGAAGAAAGGGTTATCTTCGGTGGCAGACTGGCAGAATATAAATACTATGACATGGCCCCCATCGTGGAGAAGGTAATGAATCTCTGGGGTGAATAATTGATAAACCTCTCGGGAGAATAAGCATAAAACTTATGTGGATAACAAGGGTTAAAAACATACGCAGGGCAATGATAGCCATGCTCATCTTTCTATACACCTCCAACATATCAGCACAAAACAACAACGTTAAGGATTTCGACGATCCCACCTTTGTGCCGATGGTTAAGGTTGGTAAGGTGTGGGACAATGGCGACAGCATCCAGTATATGGAGATGAGCAATGTGTATGTATACCCCGAACTGACCTTCAAAAACGATAAGCAGGCCATGGCATACATGCGCCTGGTAAAGAATGTAAAGGCAGTGCTGCCCATAGCCAAAGAGGCCAACCTACTGATTATCGAAACATACGAATATCTGCAAACCCTACCAGACAAGAAAGCCAAGGAAGAACACATGAAAAAGGTGGAGAAATCCATCATTAAGGAGTATAAGCCCAGAATGAAAAAACTTACATATTCGCAGGGCAAACTGCTAATCAAACTCATCTACAGAGAGTGCGACTCACAGTCGTATGATATCGTGAAAGCCTTTCTCGGCCCAGTCAAGGCTGGTTTCTATCAGGCTTTCGCTTCGCTTTTCGGAGCAAGCCTTAAGAAAGGCTACGACCCAGAAGGTACCGACCGACTCACCGAAAGGGTGGTGCTCATGGTTGAGGCAGGACAATTGTAGACCATACCATATTTTCTAACTCATTAATAACTATTGCTGTCCGATAAAACTTAACTCCTCGAGTGTACACGTATGAAAAAAAGGGAAAGAACATTTGCCCTTTCCCAAAAAGGTTTGTAACTTTGTGTGACCAAACTACAAATTGCAAACCCATGGACAAAGGTACAAC
>JALFPC010000071.1 GCA_022782305.1 Prevotella sp.
GGGTTTGAGGTCATCCTCTGCATATATTCATTGTCGCGGCGTATTCCTTCCATGAATGCCTCCTCGAAATCGGCCACGGTGATGCGGTCGAAGGGCACGGTGTCGTGTGGTGTGCCGTATGGTGCAAAGAATGGGTTGGTGTGCCCTGTGTTATTTGTGTTATTAGTGTTATTGTCAGTATGCATGTCTTGTATTGTTTTTTATTATTGTTAATTGTTGTTTTCTGTTATTATGAAATGGGCATTGATGGGTGCAATGACATTCAGCATCGCTCTATTGCTTCAATTATTATGGTGCCCCGCTGCAGTGCTATGATGCCCTGTTGGCATAGGCTGTTGAGGGCACGCGAGATGTCGAGTCTGCTATCGTTAAGTTCTTCTGCCAGTTGTGTCATCTTTATCTTCATCACCTTTCGTCCCGCAGGATAGCAGCATCTTTCCTTTATGTATCTCATGATGCGTGCGGTGAGCGTTTCGGGTTGTCGTTGTGTCAGTGAGTTGTGGAATTTCTGTACTGAATGAGCCATGAGGTTGAGACTATTGATGCGTATCACCTCGAAATTGGCTATCAGCCGTCGCAATTCATCCTTATATATATATATGATGTTTGTATTGGTGAGTGCCGTATAGTCGGCTTCCAATGTATTGTTGAGTCCAAAGAGTCGATGCGGCTCAATGGTATAGGGGGCATACAGTGTTTCAGTCATCTCCCATATCTTATTGTCGGCGCATCTTTTCATCTCCACGCTACCACCAGCAATCATAAGCAGCATCACCGAACGTTGGCCTGCTGAGACTATGCTTTCGCCTGTCCGTACCTTTCTGAAGCCCAGTTTATAGTTGGCAACAATGTCGGCCATGTCGGCACTGCTGATGCCCTGAAAGAGTGGAAACTGCACCAGTTTGTCATAGAGTTGCAGTTGCGGTGGTGTGGGTTTGTCTGTATCTTTTTTCATTGGCACACGTTGAGTTATATTATTGGCACACGTCGAGTTTTTCCGATTTCCAAACCTTGTATCCCCCCTTGCCATCATCGCAGATGAAGTATGCCATCATCTCGGGGTGGCGTTTCATCACCGCTTTGGCACTGTCTAATCCCATCACCATAAATGCGGTGGCATAGGCATCAGCCTTGGCGCAACTATTTGTTATCACTGTGGCCGACAGTATATTGTGCTGCACTGGCATGCCTGTCTTGGGATTGATGGTGTGAGCATATTTGCGTCCGTTCTTATAATAGAAATTGCGGTAGTTGCCGCTGGTGGCCATGGCCATATCGGTGAGTGGCAGTATGGTCTGCATCTCGTTGTTTACATTCAGAGAGTCGTCTATGGGTTTGGTCACCCCGATGCGCCATTTGTCTTGCCTTGCGTTTTTGCCCGATGCCACCACCTCGCCACCTATCTCCACCAGGAAATTGGTGATACCCAAACTGCGCAGCAGTTGTGCCACAGCATCGCATCCGTAGCCCTTGGCTATAGCACTGCAGTCGAGCATTATCTCAGGGCGCTGCTTTATGATGCGGTGGTTGGTGAGTTTAACCTGGCGGTATCCTACCAGTTGCCTAAGCGAGTCTATCACCTCGGGGGTGGGCATGGTGCCATGCTTGAATCCGAATCCCCATTGGTTTACGAGTGGTGCCACTGTTATATCGAAGGCGCCGTGGGTATCGTTGCTTACCTGCATGGCCAGGGTGAACACATGGTCAAACATGCTGTTGGTCATCATGTTTTGGTTGCTGTTGATTAGCGATATGACCGACTGTGGGTTGAAGGTAGACAGTGCTTCGTCTACCTCTTTGAGGCGTGCTGTGATCTCGGGTGACAGGTCGCGGTCGTATTGGTATGTGATATTATACACGGTGCCAAACACATAGCCCGAGTTCTTGATATACTCCATCTCCTTGTGGTTTTTGATTATGATGACCGAAGCCACGATGAGAAAGAGCAGAAAGCATAGTTGCCACCATAGTTTATGTTTGTTTCCTTGTGTTGTCATAAGCATTATTTGTTTTTTCGTGTGGTTGGGGTGGAGTTAGATGTCGATGATTACGTTGAAGTTGGCGCCAATGCGTGTGTCGCCATACTTGCCATAGCCAGGCACATACCATGTGTTGCCCATGGATGGATCGTTGTGAGAGATGCGCCGTTTGTATCGCACGCTCCATCCTGCATGAAGGGGACCCCATATCTTGGCATCCAGACCAATCACCAGTTCTAACCAGTGTTGCGAGCATTTCTCGCCATATATCTCGAAGCCTGTGTCCCAACCCCATACAGGATCGGCAAACACCTGGCTCCTCATGTCTACCTTGTATGATGTGAAGGCATAGCGTATGCCGCCATAGAGTCTGTTGGGGGCGTGTTTGTTTTTGAGCAGGTTGAGGTCGCAACCGATGCGGAAATAGGGTGCCTGGGTTTTGTAATAGAGTCCTGTTACCTCATCGTCGTGCTCTGCCGACCCATATCCCACTTCCACCACAGGGAAGTATTGGTCGTGGAGGTTGAGCCTCAGTGCGCCCTCCATCTCGCCATAATCGCCGAGAGCACGTATCACGGGTCCGGCAATGTCGAAGCTCACTGAAAAACCGTTGAACAACGGCACCGAGTCGCGCTCAATGCTGAACAGGCGTGCATGGCCGCCCACGTGACCCACAGCCATCATGAGGATGATGGTCCACAGACGGAGGGGCAGGGTAGGGAGCAGGGTGCTCTTGCCGTTGTTATTGCACTTTCTTTCTGACAATATTGAAGTGGAGTGTTGATGTGTCATAGTTTACCGTTTTGTTTCGCACGATGATGGTATCGATGAAGTGGCGTGTGAAGGTCACTCCTGTTATCTCGTGGAAGAATGAGATATTGCAGTCTACCGACTCGAAATGCGGTGTGTTTGTTTTCATCACCACCACGGTGTCGGCCATGGTGTGACCTGTGGTGTCTGCCAGCAGAAACTGAAGTGTGTCGGCATTGGCGGTATAGCTCACGGGTAGGCTGAAGTCTGTGGTCATCACGCTCCTGTTGAGCAGGATGCTGTCGGTGCCGTTTTGTCTTATGGTAGACACGGTGAGGGTGTCGGCAAGTGTGTCGCGTTCGCCCGCTGCTGTTGCAAAGGCATATTGAGTGCTCACGGTGTTTTGCACGGGGCAGTCTATAGACGAACATGCACCTATGGAAACCATCGCTATTGCAGCCACCACTGCCATGGTAGCAGTGCGCATTCTGTTGGCATGACTTTTGCCCAATCTGTTGGCATGTGTTGTCAGTTTTCGCATTTTATAGCCTCCTCAATCTGATAGTCGTTGCGTGTGCTCGATGAGCGGCTTATCAGGTCGCCAACAAATCCCGACAGGAAGAGCTGCGTGCCTATCATCATCATGGTGAGTGAGATATAGAAATAGGGTGAGTCGGTCACCAACCGTTGCGGTATGCCGTTGGCCAGACACCATAGTTTGTCTATTCCGAGTGCTGCTGCCGAGAGGAATCCGATTATGAACATGATGGTGCCGAGGAAACCGAATACGTGCATGGGTTTGCGACCGAAACTGCTCAGAAACCATAATGTGATAAGGTCGAGATATCCGTTGAAGAATCTGTTGAGACCGAATTTTGATTTACCATATTTGCGTGCCTGATGGTGCACCACTTTCTCTCCTATCTTGTCGAAACCAGCATTCTTGGCCAGATAGGGTATATATCTGTGCATTTCGCCATACACCTCAATGTTCTTTACCACATCGTGACGGTAGGCCTTCAGTCCGCAGTTGAAGTCGTGAAGGTTATGAATGCCGCTTATCTTGCGTGCCGTGGCATTGAAGAGTTTGGTTGGAATGGTTTTAGACAGTGGGTCATAGCGTTTCTGCTTGTATCCCGACACGAGGTCGTAGCCCTGGCGTTGCACCATATCATAGAGTTCGGGTATCTCGTCGGGGGAGTCCTGTAGGTCGGCATCCATGGTGATTACCACGTCGCCCTGTGCTTCCTTGAATCCGCAATAGAGTGCAGGACTCTTGCCGTAGTTGCGTCTGAACTTTATGCCTTTCACCGTTTCGTTGGTATCTGATAGTTGCTTTATCACATCCCATGAGCGGTCGGTGGAACCGTCGTTGACGAATATCACCTCATAAGAGAAATGATTGGCTTCCATTACTCGCTTTATCCACGCAAAAAGTTCGGGCAGCGACTCATCCTCATTATATAAAGGTATTATTACTGATATGTCCATAGTTGTATTGTTTTTTTTGTTATGTAATTATTGCTATATTGTTGTTTGATGGTATAATCTGATAACTATGCGGCATCCCTTATCGTAGGTGGTATCCACGAAAATGGTGCCCTCCAGGCGTTTCATTACGTCGCGGCAGATGGCGAGCCCCATACCGGTGCCCTGCACAAACTCGTCAACTTTGGTAAACTCGTCAAACACCCATTGCACCTTGTCTTTGGGTATGCCCGGTCCGCAGTCGCTCACGACGATATCTTCATGTGTGGCATCCTGTGTGGCAGTAATGGTGATGGGACTGTAGCCAGCAAATTTTACGGCATTGTCTACAACCATAGACAGCACCTTGGCCAGCATTTTGCGATCGCTGACCACTCCTATCTCCATGATGCCACTGGAGGCCGTGATGCTACCACCCTCGCTTAGCAGAGGTTTATAGTTGCCAATGGTCTCGCTAATTATATCTCCCAGTTTGAAATGCTCGATGCTAAGTGGGATATTTTGAATGTCGGAAACATACAGCACATCGTCGATGATTTTTGTAAGTTGGTTGCTCTTTTCTATTATCACGTCGGTCATCTGCTTGCATTCCTCATTATTGTCAAACATGGATGTGAGCACTTGAGCAAAGCCCACTATTCCGTTGAGTGGAGTGCGTATCTCATGCCTGATGCTTTTGATGAATGAGTTTTTCACCTTCAAGGCTCGCTCTGCATTTTGGCATGCCTCGGTGATGGCCTTGTTGGCATTGCGTAGCTGGCGCGATGATTTCACCAGAATCACTATGACCACAATGAGTAGCACCAGCACCACCAAGATAAGTGCAATGAGGGTATAGGCACTCATGAGTTTCTTGTCTTTGAGTGTGTTTTGCAATTGCATGTTCTCATACTCCAGGTGCTTAACATTCAGCATTTGCGACATTTCTTCGGAGTTGGTCATGGCCTGATTTATGATGTTTGAGTCGTTGAGAGCCTTGTATCTCTCCATGTATTCAAGCGCTTGCGGATAGTTGCCCAGTCCCTTGTAGATGGTGGCCATGTCATAATAATACGACTCGTTGTAGGGCGCGATATCCATGAGTTTCTTTATTCTCACCAAAGAGTCGCAGGCAGCGAGTGCCTCTTTCCATTGCTGGTTGTTCATATATTCAATCATGCGCAGGGAATAGAGCAATCGTTTGGAGTCGTTGGTACCATCCTCCTTCAGCAGTCGCATATAGAAATGGGCTTTTTCTCTGCTTCCGCCCTTGGCCTCCAGATGATAGGTGGCAAACGCATACCACATGAAATTCTCTCGGAAGTCTTTCAGTGTTATTGTACTCTTCCCCTTGTTGGCAGAGAATATCGAGTCGGCCTTGGTCAGATACGTTAAGGCCTTATGTTCATCCATCTTATTATTGGCACCGATATACGACAGTGCTGCATTCACATATATATAGGCAGACATATATCCATTGCCCTTTTCTATGTTTCTTATTAGTATGTCGAGTTCCTTGAATTCCATAT
>JALFPC010000074.1 GCA_022782305.1 Prevotella sp.
AAGACTCTCGATATCTTTGCTACGTATAATGGAAAGAAAGTAGATGCAGACCTTTATATCAACGAGAAACTCGTGGGTGAGGGACAGCCATCGTATACGCAGAAACTACCAATAGGCCATGTTTATAAAATGCGCATGAGCTATTATGGAAATGCCAAGAAACGCAAACTCAAGATTACTCCAGACATGGATGCTGAACAGGAGTTCAAAATCTCTGCACGTAACTCTATTGTATGGCCATGGCAGAGAGAATACGACCCTGCTCCATTTGGCATTAGTCTTGGATATGTGTCTAAGCAGATGGTTGCGAAAGGAAATGGTCAAAAGTATAAATTCAGTGGCCTATGGGGAGAGTATGGCGAGAATAAGAGTCTTCATGGTATGCAGATTGGCCTTCATGCCCAGCCTTGCTTCTCTTGGGGAGGTGGCATTTATACAGGATTGTTCTATGAATTGTATATGTCAACAAATGATGACTTAGGGTCAAATTATTATAATAAACTTGAGGAGCATGTACTATATATTCCTGCACATCTCTATTTCAGATTGCCTTTCTCAAAAACAGTAGCTCTATCAGTACATGGTGGTCTTGGATTCAACTATGTCGTTTATGGAGCTCTTTCTGATAAGGATGATGAAAATATTGAAGAAAAGACAGACTTCTATGGTGAAGATGGGTTCTACAAACGTTTCAATATGGCTGCTGA
Source organism: Prevotella sp. (assembly GCA_022782305.1). Taxonomy (GTDB): domain Bacteria; phylum Bacteroidota; class Bacteroidia; order Bacteroidales; family Bacteroidaceae; genus Prevotella. The sequence goes on from JALFPC010000074.1 coordinate 708, forward strand.
GATAGGTGTCGGATTTAGAATCGGTGCTCTACAACTTAATGCTCAGTATTCTAAGGGTATCAATGATCATGAGGTAATAGATATTGATGGAGTAAAGACTCGTCAAAACAAGTTTTCTATTGGCCTCTCATACCTAATCTCTGCAGAATAATCAATAGTATATAATAAGGTGGAGTCAGACAAGGCTCCACCTATATAAACGAATCAATAACTAAAACCATTCGCTTATGAAAAGGAATCTCTTGACCATAGCACTATGCTTTGCTGGCATCGCCACAGCATCGGCGCAGGAGTCGTTTGAGGAATATAAGGCGAGACTGCAGAAGGAGTATTCTACATTTGAAAGTGAGGAGACACGCAAGTTTGAAGAATTCCGCAAGAAGTGCAATGACGAATATTCGGCAATGGTAAAAAAGGCATGGGAGCAGATGAGGGCTCTCAAGGGGCTGCCTGCACCAAAGGATGACAAACCAGTGCCACCAAAGGTGTTTCCAGAAAACGACCGCAAGAAACCTATCAAAGATAATACCTTGCCTATCGTTACTGTGGTGCCAGAGGTTAAACCGCAACCACAGCCTCAGCCTATCGTGCCAATAGAAGTACCTCCAACACCAGTGGAGCAATATACTGAGCATGAGTTCTCGTATAATGGTACGGCCATGAAGGTGCGCGTCAGTCCATCTGCCTCTTTCTCCTTAAACGGATGCTCTGAGAGTGCTGTGGCTTCGGCTTGGAAGAGCCTGTCTGCAGGCAATTTTGATGCTATGCTCAATGATTGCCTCTCCCTTCGCACAGAGCATAAGTATAGTGACTGGGCGTATCTCATGATGCTCCGTTCACTCTCTTCGTCTCTCTATGGCAGCGGCACCAACAAGGCCGTGCTTATGACCGCTTATCTCTATTGTCAGTCGGGATATAAGATGAGACTTGCTACTGCAGATAATCATCTCTTTATGCTCTATGCAAGCCATCACACTATATATGATAAGAACTATTGGACTATAGACGGCGAACGATATTATCCTCTTGATTGCAAGTATAACCAAGTGAAGATCTGTCAGGCTACATTCCCAAAGGAGAAACCATTGTCGTTGTATATCAATACACGACAGGTCTTCGACAGAAACCCATCAAATGTGCGCACTTTGCAGTCAAAACGCTATCCTAACGTCAAGGCTACGGTGAGAACAAATAAAAACCTTATCAAATTCTATGACTCTTATCCAACATCTTGCATAAATGATGATTTCGGCACGCGCTGGGCTATGTATGCCAACACACCGATGGATTCGGAATCAGAGAAAACTCTTTATCCCGCTCTTCGTGCTGCCATCAAGGGGCTTTCAGAGAAAGAGGCTGTAGAGAGGTTGCTCAATTTTGTGCAGACAGCCTTCGTTTATGAGTATGATGATAAGGTGTGGGGACAAGACAGGGCATTCTTTGCAGAGGAAACCCTCAACTATCCTTATTGCGACTGCGAAGATCGCTCTATACTCTTCTCGCGTTTAGTTAGGGATCTCGTAGGTATTGATGTGGCGCTTATCTATTATCCTGGGCATCTGGCTACAGCAGTACGCTTTACAGAGACTGTGAAGGGTGACAATGTGTATGCCAATGGCAAGCGCTATGTTATTTGTGACCCTACTTACATTGGAGCACCTGTGGGCATGACCATGCCTAATATGGACAACTCTCAGGCAAAAGTCATTCTGCTCTGATTAAAGGGTGGAAAGGCTTAGCCTCTGAAAAAGATTATTATGATGAGCATAGGTGGTGGTTGCCTGAAATGCAACACCTCGCAACCCTGCCTTTCTCTTCATTATCATGCACACTCTTGGTGTGATTATGAGGTTATTACTCATTGTTAGGTGTTGCGCAAAACTTTATACTATGAAAAAATTTATGAGGTGGGCAGTATTGCCAACAATGCTTTTCGGGCTTTTTGCCATTTATTCATGCTCTAGTGATGATGACGACTCTGGTCAGAAGAATGTAACAATGAAAGTGGGGGATACCTATACTATCAAGTCTGGTTCAGGCTGGTCTGTTGACAATGATTATGTGGCGAAAATAACAGGAAGTACTATAAAGGCAACTCTCGTGGGTGAGGCCACAGTGTCTAATGGTACCAGTTCATTTAAACTTACAGTGGATCCCAAGACTATCCTGTGGGATGACCCATATATGAAATGGAATGCGTCAAAGGCGCAAGTCAAGTCTGCAATGAAGAAATATGAACTGATGAATGAAAATGATGATCAGTTAATCTATTATGGCAAGAATAAAGCTGATTATTATGGATATAATTTCCAGAATGGGAAATTGTCTACCAGTATGGTCTTGACTTCTTATCTTGAGGATGAATTTGTTGATTTCATTAAAGAGAGGTACATATTGATTGATTCCAACGATGAGACACAGATAATTTATTTTACAGACTATTCAATGAAGTATGTAGTTATTGCAATGTTTATAGAGATTGATAACGTTGATTATTGCATTGTAGGATATGGAGATGCAAGTGATACTAATTCTATGGCCAAGACCATGAAATCTGAATTTGTAAATCTCAAACCTTTTATTGCAGAGAGAATCAAGAATGGTGATATCAATGTGGCCAACTCTAATATCCGCGAGGTTAAGGCTAACATCATTGAGACCATGAAGAGATAATCTTATGGTTTAGACAGATATTATTTTTCTGACAATAGATTATAATATTTATATTACTTGGGGTGTGTCTTTGTATAATGACACACCCCAAGAGTTTTATGTAGAACCTACATTCTCAGCTTCGCATCTTTGCCTGCACCTTGTCCCTTATATTTGCTCTTTACGGTATTGAAGGTGTAGCGGATATTGAGTGAGATGCGGTGCAGAGAGTAATGGCTGCGGTCTTGGCCCACAATGTCAGACTGGAAAAGGGAATAGTTGCCAAGGTCGAGGATCACATCATGACGAGCAGTGTTGAAGATGTCTGAACATGACAAACGCAGAGACAACTGACCACCATCGCCACCGAAGAGCGACATGCATTTCCATTTCTTCTCTATGGCTGTGGTGAGGTTCCAGTAGTGTTCAAGGATGCGCACATTGCGAAAATGAGACTTGCTGTAGAATTCGGAATTGAGTTCCAGTTTCCAATTATGCCTCAAACTGAATGAGTTGACACTGTTAAAGATAAACATTGGTTTGTTGTATGTCACCTCCCTTTTGCCCGTGACTTCTCGTGGATCATCGAGATTAAACGACAACCATTGTTTCATCATGCCGAGGGTGTTGCTTATTGACCAGCAACCAATGGTGGGAGACATATTGGCAAAGATGCCCAGTCGGTCTATGGGTTGATTGAAGTTTACCATCCCAATCATCACCACACCGTTATCGTCGTATGGAGTGGTCCAGTCATAGATGGCATCCTTGATATGCACATAATTGGCTGCAAAGGTAATGAAACGCCATCGCCCCATGAGACCAAGGTCGTGGCTGATCTCGTTTTTTCAGTGTTGGCTCTCCAGTTTGCAACGTATATCTGCTTACGTAGTCTACATCGCTACGGAGATGATAATAGGATGGGCGGGTGGTCTTCACACCATAACTGAGTTGCATCTGAAGTAATCCGAGACGTGTGGCAAACGACAGCGAGGGGAAGAAATCATCATTGTTTCTCTTTACAGAGCGAGAGGATTCGGTAAGGTCGCTGAAATCGAAAGCTACATGCTCATACCTAAGGCCCATGGTCAGCATACCTGCTTTCTTGACCAACAGACCATATTCGGCAAACAAGGCATAATTTTGCTCCTCCACTTCTGAGAGGCGGCTTGAGATGTCGTCAATCCCAGAGATGGCATAGTCGTTATCCCTGTTGACGTATGTTACCTCGCCGCCTAATTTGATGTTGCCGCTCCAGAGTGCATGGTCGGCAACCAGTCTTGCCGCAACCAGATGATTGGTTGTTTCGGTGCGTGAATCAACATTGTGGAGACCCAATAATGATGTCTCGGATATACGGTCGTCCTTGGTTTCGCGTTGGGTATAATAATCAATGTTGGCATCTATGCCCCATTTGCCCATCTTGCCATTATAATATACATTAGTAAGAAAAGTGTTGGGGTTTTTGCTGTTGATATCGCTAACGGAGATGAAATGGTCTTCTGTTTCTTTGTTTCTCAGTATATCTTCATCCATGGTTACTCCGAAATAGTTCTTGAGCCATACACCGCGTTCCATCTTGAAACCGGCAGAACTATTGTCGCTTATCTGCCAGTTGAGGCCGGCATTGAAGTATAAACGTGAGAACTTCTGATTGGTATCTATAGTTCCACGTTGGCTATGAAAGACAGTTCCGTATGTGTTTTGTTCCACATTTGAACGGTAGTTATCGAGATAATCATTGTTGATGTTGACACCTCCAAACACATCTATATTATTATGCCTGTAGTTGAGGCTGAGAGACGAGGCGAGGTTGTTGTTGCCGTTTTTGAGGGCCTGGGCATCACTTATGTCGATGCTTCCGCCGAGACCTTCGCCCTGCATACGCTTGGTTTTTATTCTTACTACGGCACTAACAGAGGCATCATAGGCGGCGCCAGGATTGCTTATCACCTCTACTTCCCTGATATCATGGCTGCGTAATCTGAGCAGTTCCTCAGCATCGTGTACCCTGCGGCCATTCACATAATAGATGGGTGTACCGCGTCCTATCACCTGCAGTTGCCCTCCCACGCGAGCCATGCCCGGCACGTAAACGAGCATGTCTTGCACCGAACCAGCAGATTCCAATGCGGTACCCTCGATGCGTGTTATCATAGTACCATTCTTCATCTTTTTCTTGGGCGCATTCGACTTGACCACCAATTCCTGTAGATTCAATGAATAGTTTACGGAGTCATTCTCCGAGGTGGTCTGTGCGTTGGCATGGAGTGCTGCTATCAAAGCAAGCGTAATTGTGAGCGTTGTTTTCATTGTTATCATATTAATAATGTTTTCTTGTGATGTGTGAGAGGATGCTGCTCCTGGCTATTGCCTGTTTCCTTTTTCACGGTGCAAAGATAGTAAGCATAAATATACGGTGCAATAGCAAGGGATATAAGGATGCCTGTTTGGGATATCATGTCAATCCATTCGTCACTCGTCACTGCATTTTGTCCCAAAAACTTGTGTATGTGGGATAAAAGGTGTAATTTTGGACTCGAAATGTCAATGAGATACAATAATATGACAAAACGATAATTATACAATAAGCTAATGGTGTCATGATAAAGAAGATACTGGATAAACAGCAAAATATAAGGTTGCTGAGGGAGAATATGATTGCGGGCGCACTCGTTTTTCTGCTGCTCCAACTCATCCTGCCATTCAATATTGATGAGATACATGAATACAGGGTGCTATATCTTGTGGCCATGGGAGTGATAACCATGGTATCGGGGCTCATTGCCGGTTTCATTGCAACCTATGTGCTCAAGATGCCCATGGACCCTAAATTGCCGCTGAAGATAGTGCACAGAAATTCTCTTTTCCATTATCTTATCAATATACCATTGCTGGCAGCGGCATTGGTCACATTCTCGGCTTTTTTCTTCTTTGGTGATGTGTCTATAGCTTGGATTGAAAATGGACATTTCACTCTCGAGCACTACAGACTCTTTCTCTATTATGTCTCTTCAACTTCCGTTTTTATGTATCTGGGTACATATGTGCGCAACCGCAACTGGCACCTCAAATATAAGTATGAAGAGGTGAGTGCCATCAATGCTTTGCTCGAGAAAAGACAGCAGGAATTGCAGATGCAGGAGCAAGGAGATGGTGAGAATGTGGTTGCACCAGTATCAGTATGCACTATCAAGGGTAGCACATCGCAGTCTGTCCTTGAGGTCAACCCACAGGATATTCTTTTTGTTGAATCGATGTCTAATTATGCTGATATCTGGTATATAGAAGGTGAGCAGACTTGTCATAAAACCATGCGCATCACTTTGAAACAGATAAACGAAAGTCTGATAAATGAACGCTATCTCGTGCAATGCCACCGTGCGTTTATCGTTAATCTCAATTTCGTGATCGCTATGTCAAACCGCAATACGGGATATCAACTACAACTATTTGGCACAGATAAGCAGATACCTGTTTCGCGCACTTATACCCCGCAGGTAAAGGAGCGACTTTTCGCTTAGTCCCAGGCATCCAGTTTGTCTGCAATGTCTGCCATCTGACTCTTGTGGAATACAGGTTCTGATATGCCCCGGCGTTTCTGAGAGAGATAATCGTCGAGCAGTCTGCGCACCTGTCCAAAGAGCAAGACTATGGCACTGAGGTTGCAGATGGTGATGAGCGCCATCATCAGGTCAATCATCGTCCAAGCCATGTCGAGAGTCATCATGGCACCCAGCATCACCATGCCCGACGACATCAGACGGTATATAAACATTGGTGCTTTCTTGCGGGTTATAAACATGATGTTGGCTTCACCATAATAATAATTGCCAATCACACTGCTGAAGGCAAACAATAATATGGCCACGGCAACAAGGGGATTGCCTATGCTGCCTATCTGGGCAGTGAGCGCATTCTGAGTCAACTGAATGCCATTGGAGGCATGGATGCCTACACCTCCCATCAGAATAATAAATGCTGTGCACGAGCAGACAACAAGTGTATCGGTAAACACTCCCAAGGCCTGTATCATGCCTTGCTTCACAGGGTGGGAGGCAGAAGCAGTGGCGGCAGCATTGGGAGCAGAACCCTCACCCGCCTCATTGCTGAATAGTCCGCGTTTCACTCCCTGCATCACCGTGGCACCAAGCCCACCACCAATGGCGGAATCGAAATTGAATGCCTCGCTGATTATGAGTCCCATGACCTGTGGAAATATTGTGATATTAGTAATGATGACATATATGGCGACGCCAAGATATGCTATGGCCATGAATGGAACTACAGCCTCGCTGAACCGAGCCACTCGCTGTATGCCACCAAATACTATCACTATGGTTACAACGGTGAGTATGCCCCCCAGCAATACAGGGTCTATGCCATAGGCTTGCTGCCATGCAGCACAGATGGTGTTGCTCTGAACGGAATTGTTGGCCAAACCGAATGTGGCGGTTATGATGATGGCAAACAATACTCCCATCCAGCGCTTGCCCAGTCCGTAGAGCATATAATAAGCGGGACCTCCGATATATGAGTCCTTGGATTTGCGCTTGTATAACTGAGCCAACGTAGACTCTACAAATGCCGTGGCAGAGCCAATAAGGGCTATGAGCCACATCCAGAATACTGCACCAGGACCGCCTACGCTGATGGCTGTGGCCACACCTGCCAGGTTGCCAGTGCCTATGCGGCTTGCCAGAGCCACCACAAATGCTTGAAAAGAAGATATATGCTTGCGCTGATGATCTTCCTTGGGTGCACCATTGAGTACCTCTGCCACACTGTCGCGACTGTTGAATAGCAAACGCCACATCTCGCGAAGGTTGGTGAACTGAACAAAACGCATCTTGACAGTGAAAAGCACTCCACATCCTATCAATGCGAATATCAGAATATATCCCCACAGAAAATCACCTATGGCTGCTATCACAGACTGTATTGCCTCCATATCGTCATCACAATATCAAACAAAACATTTGAAAAACAAAGAGGCGCATGAATGCCATGCGCCTCTCATAGTATATTATTATAATTGTGCAAGTTCTACCACTTTGTCAACAGCTGCGCTGAGACCATCGGTATTCTTGCCTCCTGCTGTGGCATAATGGGGCTGGCCACCACCACCACCCTGTATCAGTTTGGCTGCCTCGCGAATCATCTGGCCTGCATTGAGACCATGGTCGCTAACCATATCATCACTGAGCATCACGCTGAGGGTTGGCTTGCCTTTCTCTACAGAACCGATCACACAGAGAAGGTTGGTAGGTATGCTCTGGCGAACCTTAAACACAAGGTCTTTGGCAGACTGGGCAGGCATGGGCAGCACAGCGGATACCACGCTGACACCATTGATCACGCGAGCCTTGCTGATGAGGCTCTCCTTGGTGCGCTCTACTGCCTGGGCCTGGAAATGCTCTATATCCTTCTTCATGGAGTCGTGCTCCTCAATATATTTCTCTATCACGGCATGCAGATCCTTGGCATTGTTGAACAATGAGCGGATGGCCTTCATGCTGTCTTCAAAGGCATATACCAGTTCCTCGCACTCCTTGCCTGTCTTGGCTTCGATACGGCGGATGCCAGCAGCTACGCTACTCTCACCAACAATCTTGAACATGCCGATACGACCTGTGGATGAGGCATGAATACCACCACAGAACTCGCAACTAGGACCAAAGCGCACCACGCGAACCTTGTCGCCATATTTCTCGCCAAAGAGGGCAATGGCTCCCATCTTGCGTGCCTCCTCCAGTGGGGTGTCGCGGTGCTCATCCAAAGGCAGGTCTTGACGGATCATCTCGTTAACCTTGCGCTCCACCATGCGTAGTTCCTCATCGGTAACCTTCTGGAAATGTGAGAAGTCAAATCTCAGGGTGTCGGCACTAACATACGAACCTTTCTGCTCCACATGGTCGCCTAATACCTGCTTGAGAGCATAGTCGAGCAGGTGGGTGGCAGTATGGTTGGCAGCGCTTGCGTTGCGCTTGTCTGTATCTACACATGCCATGAAATCGGCAGAGGGGTTGGCAGGCAACTCCTTGACAATATGGATGCTCTGGTTGTTTTCGCGCTTGGTGTCTATGATGTTTACTGTTTCTGTTTCGCTTACCAAAACGCCACAGTCGCCAACCTGTCCTCCCATCTCACCATAGAAAGGTGTATGGTCGAGAACAAGTTCATAATAGGTGTTTTTCTTCTGTGTCACCTTGCGGTAGCGCAGGATGTGGCACTCATATTCGGTATAGTCATATCCCACAAACTGCTGTTCGCCATGAGACAACTCCACCCAGTCGCTGCTTTCCACCTGTGCGGCATTGCGAGCACGGGCTTTCTGTTTCTCCATCTCTTCGTTAAACTGTGACTCGTCAACGGTGTATCCATGCTCGCGGCATATCAGTTCTGTCAGGTCGAGTGGGAATCCATAGGTGTCGAAAAGACGGAATGCTTTGGCACCATCGAGCTCGGTCTTGCTGTTGGCTTTCAGTTCATCCATGGCGGTGTTGAGCATGCTGATGCCCTTGTCAAGGGTGCGTAGGAATGAGTCTTCTTCTTCTTTCATCACGCGAGTAATGAGTTCGCGCTGAGCTTCCAGTTCGGGATATGCCTTGCCCATCTCATGGATAAACACTGGTAGGAGTTTGAAGATGAATGCCTCTTTCTGTCCGAGGAACGTGTAGGCATAGCGAACGGCGCGGCGCAATATTCGTCTGATCACATATCCTGCCTTGGCATTGCCAGGCAACTGACCATCGGCGATGGAGAATGAAACGGCGCGCATGTGGTCGGCAATCACTCGCATGGCCACATCGGTGTCCTCGTCCTTGCCGTATTCCTTGCCCGACAGACGGGAAATCTCCTTGATGATAGGCTGGAAGATGTCAGTATCATAATTGGAATGCTTGCCTTGCAGGGCGCGCACCAGTCGCTCAAATCCCATGCCAGTGTCAATGACATTCATAGACAGAGACTCTAGTTTGCCATCGGCCTTGCGGTTAAACTGCATAAACACGATATTCCATATCTCTATCACCTGTGGATCGTCTTTGTTTACCAGTTCGCGCCCTGGCACCTTGGCTTTCTCTTCAGCAGTGCGTGAGTCGAGATGTATTTCAGAGCAGGGACCGCAGGGACCCGTATCGCCCATTTCCCAGAAATTGTCATGCTTGTTGCCATTGATGATATGGTCGGCAGGCACGTGCTTAGCCCAATAGGATGCAGCCTCTTCGTCGCGCTTCAGACCCTCTTCTTCCGAACCTTCAAATACTGTCACGTAAAGGTCGGCGGGGTTCAGCTTGAGCACATCTACCAGATACTCCCATGCCATGTCTATGGCGCCCTCCTTGAAATAGTCGCCGAAACTCCAGTTGCCGAGCATCTCAAACATGGTGTGGTGATAGGTGTCGTGCCCCACTTCCTCCAGGTCGTTGTGCTTGCCGCTGACTCTCAGACATTTCTGCGAGTCTGCTCTGCGCCGAGGCTCTGGGTCGCGTGTGCCGAGGATGATATCCTTCCATTGGTTCATACCTGCATTTGTAAACATCAGCGTGGGGTCATCCTTGATAACCATAGGGGCTGATGGTACAATAGCGTGTCCTTTTGACTCAAAAAAACTCTTGAATGAGTCGCGGATTTCGTTTGCTGTCATCATAATTATTTCGTCTTGTTGTTAATTTCCTTACAAAAGTTTTGCAAAGATACTTTGTTTTTGGTATATTTGCAAATGTTTTTGTAAGAGTTTGAATATTCAACATAAATTATATGGCATATATTGATAATAAAGAGACAAAAAAACTGTATTGGACCATCAATGAGGTGGCCAAAATGGTGGGCGTCAATGCAACAACGCTGAGATACTGGGAAGACAAGTTTCCGCGTCTGCGCCCAAAGGTTAAGGGACCGAGTCTCGTTAGGCAATACACCGAGGCAGACATCGAGTATATCAAAAAGATATATAGTCTCGTGAAGGTGAGGGGCTTCAGGGCTGATGCTGCACGTAAGGTGCTGGAGGCAACACCAAAAGAAGTGGAGACATCGTCGGTGGTGCTCGAGAAACTCATCTCGGTGAGGGAGCAACTCGTGGCTCTCAAAAAGCAGATTGCCGGCATGGAATAGCTGAGCATGGCATGCATGCCGCTGTTGTCAACATTTGTAATCTTTAAAAATTTTGTGAATATGGGAATAAAGAAGATTTTTTCATTGGTTGTTATGTCTCTCTGTCTTTCTTCTGTTCAGGCTCAGGACGAGAAGAAAGTGGGCAAGGTGCAGGAGAACCAGAGGGGGGCAGAATATTATTCCAGTCTCGCCGACCAGTATGAAGCCAAGGCTGCCTCTTATGCCGCCCAGGCTGAGAGCGACCTGAAAGAGGCCGCCAGTTATGCTGCCAAGAAGAACAAGGAAATGGCTGATGTGTATAAGCGTAGGGCCAAGGAGGCTTCTGCCCAGGCTAAGGACTTTTCCAAGAAAGCTCAAAAGGCCAGAAGTAAGGTGGCTAAGTTTACAAAGAAAAAGCAGAAAATAGAGCAAAAGATGTAAACAAGGGGGCTTATTGCATGTAATGCCGCCTCTTGGCTTCATTCATCTTTTCTATTGCATAACGCAGGGTGGTGCGGTGCATTTCTTTTGCATGCTTGTCAAGATATATTTCGAGAATGTCTATATCTCGTTTGCCCACCTCGCGTAGCATCCATCCCACTGCCTTGTGTATGAGGTCGTGGGGGTGGGGCAGAAGTATAGTGGCCAGCCTAAGGGCATCGTCATACTGGTTGTCGCGTATGAGCATCCAGCATGTGACCATGGCTATGCGTTGCTCCCAGAGGTTGGTGCTCGATGCTAACTCATATAGTATTTCGCGGTTGGGCATGGTGCCATCGGCCTGCGGATACAATAACCATTTGCCCAAAATCTTGGGGCACGACATGTCTACAAGATCCCAGTTATTGGCTCTCTTGGCATGCTGGAGATAGAAGCGTGCTATCTGCTCTCTGCGTTCGGCATTAGTAGTGCTTGCTTGTCTGGCTTTAGGCAGTGCCGCTTTCATCTCTTCCACAAGAAGCAGAAATCCGCATAGTCTCGCCTCGTGCCATTCAGACTTGAGCAAGAGTTCTATTTGGTCAAAGGGCACTCTCAGTTTAGCCTCTTTAACCACAATGCGCGTGTCGGGAACGCGTATTCCCAGAAACTCATCGCCCTCACCATATTGCCCCTTGCCAGTTTTGAAAAACCGCATGAGATTTTGCCTTTGCTGCTCGTCGCCCATGGAGAGCAGGGTGGATATAATTTCTTTTGCTGTGATGTTCATAGTCTTGTTTGCAAAGGTAGTGGTTTTTGAGATATTATACAAGTATTTTCATCGGTATTTGTATTATATATCTTCAGATGGATTTTTTTTCGCTTTGCCTATGTGTTTTTTGTGCTTTGCCTGTTAAACAAAATAAGGGGTGCGCCATAGAAATAGAAATGACGCACCCCCATATATAGTAAGGTGATAACTGAGAGAAATCAGTTACCATTCCATGTGTCTTGTCTGCTGAAAACCTCTTCGATGGTAATCTGCTTGGCTTCTTTCTTGGTGAGTTGTTTGCTCCATGCTACTCGTGATGAGGTGTCGGAGCCCTCGCCGTCGTTGTTGTATTCCATGTATCTGGCTGTGGCTTCGCGCTCTTTCTGCCAGTGGTGCCAACCGGCCTTGCAGATATGCTTGCCGTAATGACAATTCATAAACAGCGTGTAACCATAGTCTCGCCATGGGCGACCGAGGTATACCTTGGTTACCGATGGGTCGGCGGTGAGGGTACAGTTGTTGAACACATAACCGTATTTTACATCCTTGGGTGTGGAAGCGGCGGTGATATATGAATTGGACTTGCTATGGATGGTGCAACCCTCAAACCACGCGGTGGAAGGACCGAAGATGAAATCGGTGGTGCCCTCGATATAGCAGTTGCGGAACATCAGACGACTATTGGCGGTACCAGTGTACACGGTGTCTTGATTGCCCAACAATCGGCAGTTGATAAACAGCAGGCGGTCGCCCTCGGTATGCAGAGCCACGGCTTGGCCTAACTTCTTGGCATTGTTTTCGATGGTGATATTCTTGAATGTGATATTGCTGCCCTCCACTCTCAGTGTATAGGTGCGGAAGGTGCCCATGCCGCGCTCGGTGCCCTCCATTCGTATATTGGCATGGTCGTCCCAGGTGATAATGGTGGTGTTGACATCCTCGCCCAATATTTCTATGTTGGTGAGCCACTGAGGCAGAATGATTTTTTCTTTGTAGACGCCGCTCTTGACGAATATCACCTTATGATACTCCATAAACGCGCGGCACACTTCTATGGCATCAGCCACATTGCGAAACTCCCCTGTGCCATCGCGGGCCACCACAATAGTGTCGGGGTTGTCATACTTACTGGCCGCAAATGATGATATAGCGGCAACCATTGCCATTGCAAGCAAAAAGAATTTTTTCATAATATGATTAGTTTGTAGTTACGTCTTGCAGCCCCTCCAGTTTCTTCAACTCGTCTATGATGGTCTGGAGGTCTTCGCGGTCGTGAACGCGTAGGTCGAAGGTGCCCATGAAAATGTCATCTTCGCACACAATGTTGACCTTGTGGATGTTGACATTGAGCTGGCGGGAGATAATCTGGGTCACCTCATTGAGCAGACCTATCCTATCTATACCTTGTATGCGTATGGTGGCATCAAAAAATAACCGCTTGTGCATATCCCATTTGGCATCCAGTATCCTATTGCCAAAACTGGTCTTGAGTTTTGCTGCCACGTGGCATGAGCGCTTGTGGATCTCAATCTGCTTCTTGTTGTCGATAAATCCAAGAATATCATCGCCTGGGATGGGGTGGCAACACTGCACAAACTTGTATTGCTCAATGTTGTCTTCATTGATATAGATAGGCTTTTTGCGGTTGAACTTGTCTGGCACCACAAAGAGATCCACTTTCTTTTCCTTGTCTTGCTTCTTGGGTTTGCTGGCACCGAAGAAAGGCACATACTTGCGCCAGCCGCCAGTGCTCGTTTCCTTTTTGCCATTGATGGCATCTATGTCTTTCTCACCGAGGATAATGGTCTTCTCACCCAATGCCAGATAAAACTGCTCGCGCTTGTCTATGTCATGGAAGGCAGCCAACTGGTCTACCACTGTCATGGAGTAGGTAATGGAATTATTGCTGAGGAATGACTTGAGCAGTTCTTCGCCATGGCGCTGTATGTCTCTGCTGTCTCTGCGCAAGATGGCCTGTATCTTGGCACGTGCCTTGGCGGTGCTTACGAAATTGATCCATGAAGGTTGCACATGCTGCGACTTTGACGTGATGATCTCAATCTGGTCGCCGCTTTGCAACTTATGGCTTAGGGGCACCAACTTGTGGTTTACCTTGGCTCCAATACAATGACTGCCCAGGAAGGTATGGATGGAGAATGCAAAGTCGAGGGCTGTGCATCCTGCAGGCATGGTCTTGATTTCTCCCTTGGGAGTAAACACGAATATCTCTGATGCAAAAAGGTTTAGTTTGATGGCATCAAGGAAATCCATGGCGTCAGGCTGAGGGTCGTCGAGTATCTCCTTGATGGTGTGCAACCAGTCGTTGAGTTCGCCTTCATCCTCCGTAAATTCAATCTCGGCACCCTCCTTATACTTCCAGTGGGCGGCAAATCCCTGTTCTGCCACCTCATCCATGCGGTCGCTCCTTATCTGAACTTCTATCCATCGGCCCTGTTTGGACATGAGGGTTACATGCAGTGCCTGATAGCCGTTGGCCTTGGGATGGTTGAGCCAGTCTCTCAGACGGTCGGGATGGGATTTATACAATTGACTTATGGCCACATATATCTTGAAGCATTCGTTTATCTCCTCCTTGCGGTCGTTGGGAGTAAAGATAATCCTTACGGCCAGGATGTCGTATATTTCATCGAAGGTTACATGCTTGTTTTGCATCTTTGTCCATATGGAGTAGGGGCTCTTGACCCTCTCCTTAATATGGTATTTGATGCCCATCTTGTCGAGCTCCTCCTTGATGGGTTGGGTAAACTGGTCGAAGAGACTGTGGCGCGACTCTTGAGTAGACTTCAGTTTCTCTTGAATGCGTGTATACTCGTCGGGATGCTCATATCTGAAACTCAAGTCTTCGAGTTCGGTCTTTATCTTGTTTAGTCCAAGTCGGTTGGCCAGAGGGGCATATATATATAAGGTCTCGCCGGCTATCTTGTATTGCTTGTTGGCAGGTTGGCTGGCCAGCGTGCGCATATTATGCATTCGGTCGCATATCTTGATGAGGATAACCCTGATATCATCGCTCATGGTGAGCAGCAGCTTTTTGAAATTCTCAGCTTGTGCTGATGCCTGCTCACCGAATATGCCACCGCTGATCTTGGTCAGTCCGTCAACGATGAGTGCTATCTTGCTGCCAAAGATGTTTTCAATGTCTTCGGTAGTGAAATCAGTATCTTCAACCACATCATGGAGCAAGGCTGCGCAGATGCTCGTAGACCCGAGCCCAACTTCCTCGCATGCTATCTGAGCTACTGCTATAGGGTGCATAATATATGGTTCGCCCGACAGTCTCCTCACTCCCTTGTGGGCTTGTCGAGCAAAATTGAATGCCTTGGTGATGATGTCTACTTTCTTCCTGTGTCTTGACGCAACATAGGTGTCCAAAAGATGCTGGAAGGCACCGTTTATCATCTCGTCATCACGCTGCTCTTGCAATTTGTGGTCGTCATCCATAGTTCTTTTCCTCCAAAATATCTGATAATCGATTATCTCACTCTAATCTTTCTGCCTGCACGGATATTGGTACCCTTGATACCATTGAGTTGCTGAAGTTTCTTGACTGTGGTACCATTTTGTGCTGCAATATGAGAGAGTGTCATACCCTTGCGCACTGTCACTGTCTTGCTGCCGCGTCTGCTCTTGCTCGACTTGCTGCGCTTGGATGACCTCTTGCTGCTTTGATAGGTTGGGGTATCGTCGTTTACCGACACTTCTGTACGCTTGTTGAGATAAAGGTCAGCGCGGTAGTTATAGACAGAATCCTGCAGGTCAATAAATTTGCCCATCTCGGTGATTGGCAATCTTAAGCACGACAACTCACTGCTGCCTGGCACTATATCCTTGCGATAACTGGGATTCAGGGTGCGCAATTGCTCAATATCTATTCCGCATACCGATGCCACCTGCTGCAGATGTATGTTGCGGTTTACCATCACAGTGTCTGTCTTGGCGGGCAGACGTGAGGTCATTGGACAGATGTTATGGTCGCAATAATAGGTCATAATATAGTTGGCAGCTATAAAGGCAGGCACATATCCTCTCGTTTCCTTGGGCAGGTAGGGATAGATGCGCCAGTAGTCGCGTTCGCCTCCAGAGCGACGTATGGCTTTGTTGATATTCTCTGGTCCGCAGTTGTAGGCGGCTATCACCAGGTTCCAGTCGCCGAAAATCTTATAGAGGTCGCTGAGGAAATGGGCTGCGGCGTATGATGATTTCACAGGGTCGCGGCGCTCGTCAACGAGTGAGTTGACCTGCAAACCATACATCTTGCCAGTGGCAAGCATAAACTGCCACAATCCTGTGGCACCCACTCTCGATACTGCTTTGGGATTGAGAGCCGACTCTATGACTGGCAGGTATTTGAGTTCCAATGGCAGACCATATGTCTCAAGGGCTTCTTCGAATATGGGCATATAGAAATTGGATGCTGCCAGCATATAACTGATGGAGCGGCGCAGGCGACCACTGTATCGGTCGATAAATTTCTGCACTACATCATTATATGATAGTTCCATGACTGATGGGATGCGGCTCAGACGATCTATGTATACCTCCTTGTCGAAGGTAGGGTTTACATCGGTCATGTTACATTCATCGTCGCCGAGATAGGTGCGGGACAAGTAAAGATTCATTAGACTATCGAGATTATAACTCATAGCCTCGGGAAACTCTATCACCTCCTCATTGCCGTCGTTGTCTGTAACTGTTATCTCATCCTCGTCATCGGTCTGAGCCTTCATACTGCAGTTCAAACCTGCCATCATTGCCAGTGCTATCAGTAATGCTTTTGTCTTCATTTAATATAGATTCCTTTCGTATATTTGCTTTGTTATTATTAGATTCTACAATTCTCGAATTCTCTATTATTAGAGTTTTTCTCTTTTCAGAGATTGCTTCTTAAACCATGGCTGTTCGGTATATCATGCCCGGTGATATCAGAAGTTGAGACTGCACTGCAATCCTACAGCCTGACTGCCTCCTGCGAAGGAACTGTAATGATTGGTGCCGCCTGTGCCGATCACTGCTGGCTCTACCCTCAGACTCAGGTCCTTAGATATATCAAATTCAGAGAGCTCGGCATCTACGTAAGCATCAATAACCGATAGAGCATAGACACCCAAGAGGCAGAAGAAACTCATGTCGCGCCATCGGCGATAGCGGTCTTTGCGACTCTTGAAAATCTTTTTGTATCTCTCTTCATTGCTACTGTCTATCTGCTTGCCAAGATGCAGAAACTTGTTGTAACTCTGAGTGGTAGGGTCGCTATCCATGATGTCCAAATAGGCCTGAGAGTAGTCCTTATACATCATGTTGTTCCAGTTCATGGCATACAGACAACCCATCATGCCGCCATATACCAATGGTAGTTTCCAGTATTTGCGGTTGTATATCTGTCCGCCGCCTGGGAAGACCAATGCCAGCCATAGTGCGCGCTGGGGATTGGGCCTCCATTGCAGGGGCACCTCTTCGGCTTTTTCGTTTCTGCTGTTGAGTATTGCTGTCGTGTCAGACATAATTACATCTATGGTCCTGTCCATGATGCTGTCTGCATTGTCAGCAGGGGCTTCAGGTGCGGTAATCTCTGTTTGGGCATGAGCAAACATGCCACATGTCATGCACACGACAGCCAGCACCAATATCCTTTGGGCCTTATTGAATATTGTGGATGTCAATATCTGCCACATATCGGTGTCAATGATCGTTGGCTCTGTCGAGGGCATTCATTATTCGCTCCAGTTCCTCCTCGTTGGCAAAAGGTATGCTGATCTTTCCCTTGCCCTTGGGAGAGCAGGTCATAGACACCTTGGCATCGAAGAACTGAGACAGACGCTCTTTTAATATATCAAACTCCTTGGGTAACTTGGCTGATGAAGAGATGGGCTTACGCCCTGTGGGAACGCTTTCGCCATTCTTGAGCATCTGAACCAACTCTTCCACCTTCCTCACGGAATAGCCGTTCTTTTGTATTTCCTTAAAGAGTTTTATCTGGGTGCTCGGACTGTCTAATGATAGCAATGCCCGAGCATGCCCCATGTCTATATCCTTGTTTTTGAGAGCCATCTGAACCTGTGCCGGCAACTTGAGCAGTCTCATATAGTTGGTTACGGCAGCACGGCTCTTGCCCACACGCTCTGCAATCTTTTCCTGGGTCATGCCCGTGGTTTCAGACAGATGCTCATAGGCCAAAGCTATCTCAATGGCATTGAGATCCTCACGCTGAATATTCTCAACCAATGCCAGTTCCATCACACTCTCGTCTTCCACCGTGCGGATATAGGCGGGGATAGTGGCAAGACCTGCTATCTGCGATGCACGCCAACGGCGCTCACCTGCTATGATCTGGTATTTGGCGTCGGGCATCTGCCTAAGTGTGATAGGCTGGATGATGCCTATCTCCTTGATACTGTTGGCCAGTTCACTGAGGGCTGTCTGGTCAAATTCGCGTCTTGGCTGGTTGGGGTTGGGCTCTATGTCGCTGATGCTTATCTCGCTGAGATTAGATGAGCCCTGAGTTTTCACATCCCCTGTGTCGATGAGCGCATCCAAACCGCGTCCGTTGCCCAAATCGTCGAGCCCGCGTCCTAAAACACTCTTAGAAAACTTCTTATGTGCTGCCATTTGATTGTCTGTTGAATTATGAATGGATGGTTGATGAATTCAGCCGTTGCCTCCAATGAAATATGTTGGACTACAGGCTGTTTTTGTTTATTATCTCCTTGGCCAGGGCAAGGTGATTCTTTGAACCCGTGGAGTCTGCATCGTATAGGATTACAGGCAGACCATGGCTCGGACTCTCGCTCAATTTCACATTGCGCTGGATGACGGTCTTGAATACCAACTCCTGGAAATGACGCTTAACCTCATAGTAAATCTGGTTGGCCAGCTTAAGGCGAGAGTCATACATGGTAAGCAAAAAGCCTTCTATCTCCAGTCGAGTGTTGAGCTTGCTCTTGATAATCTTGATGGTGTTGAGCAGTTTGCTTATTCCTTCAAGAGCAAAATACTCGCATTGCACGGGAATGATAACCGAGTCGGCAGCCGTCAGGGCATTCACGGTGATGAGTCCGAGCGACGGGCTGCAGTCTATGAGTATATAGTCATAATCACTCTTTATCGGCGACAGAATGCGCTTGATGGCTTCCTCCCTATGGGGAAGGTTGAGCATTTCTATCTCTGCGCCAACCAAGTCGATATGACTGGGTATGATGTCAAGACCGTCAATGTCGGTAGTGTAGATAGCCTCCTTGACATCAGTATTGTTGATGATGCATTCATATAGAGAACAGTCAACATCTTTGATGTCAACGCCTAAACCGCTTGAAGCATTTGCTTGTGGATCGGCATCCACCACAAGTACCGTCTTTTCCAATGTGGCCAACGAGGCGGCTAAATTTATTGATGTGGTAGTCTTGCCCACACCTCCTTTCTGATTGGCAATAGCTATTATTTTTCCCATGTTTTGTGTTTTAAAAACAGTTGTTCTGTTTCTTTTGGTTGCAAAGATACATATTTTTATGCGAAATAAGATAAACTATAAAGCTTTTTTCGTAATTTTGCACCGCAAACAACATATTTTTATGAAAAATAGCAAACCTTTTATACTTATTTCCAATGATGACGGCTATCAAGCCAAGGGAATTCGATCACTTGTAGATATGCTTAGTCCCATTGCTGATATCCTGGTATGTGCTCCTGATTCGGCAAGAAGTGGATTCTCATGCGCTTTCTCTGCCAACAACCCATTAAGGCTTGAATTGAAGAGCAAAACAGATAATGTGCAGGTATGGTCGTGCAATGGTACTCCCGTTGACTGTGTCAAAATAGCATTGTCTGAACTGTGCAATGGGCGCACTCCTGACTTGGTGCTCGGTGGTATCAACCATGGTGATAATGCTTCTGTAAACTCTCATTATTCTGGCACTATGGGGGTGGCTATGGAGGGATGTATGAAGTATATACCATCCATGGCTCTCAGTCTCTGTGACCATCGAGAGGATGCCGACTTCTCGCCAATGGTTCCTGTTATCAAACGGCTTGTTGCGATTATTCTTGACAAAGGATTGCCGCGCGGGGTGTGTCTGAATGTTAATGCTCCTGCCGTGCCTGAGTATAAAGGTATAAAGGTGTGTCGAATGGCCTATGGACGTTGGAAAAATGAGATCGTTCGCTGCCATCATCAAAGGGGATTTGATTATTTTTGGATGGTAGGCGCATACGAAACTGATGAATACGATGCAGAAGATACTGACCACTGGGCTGTGGAGCACGGGTATGTGGCTATTACACCCACCTCTATGGATGTTTCTTCTTATGAAATGATTGAACAAATGAAAGACTGGAACCTATAAATGGTAATAGTATTATGAAATATTATCTTATAGCAGGCGAGGCAAGTGGCGACCTTCATGCCTCACATCTCATGGCTGCCATCAAAACTAATGATCCAAATGCTCAATTCCGTTTTTTCGGTGGTGATATGATGAAGGATGTGGGTGGTACCATGGTGCGCCACTACCGCCAACTGGCCTATATGGGGTTTATTCCTGTGCTGATGCACCTGCCTACAATACTCAAGAATATGAGATTGTGTAAACAGGATATCATGCAGTGGCAACCTGATGCACTCATTCTTATTGATTATCCGGGATTTAATCTAAAAATCGCGAAGTATGTTAAAAGCCACAGCAATATCCCCGTCTATTACTATATCTCACCCAAGATATGGGCATGGAAAGAGTATCGCATCAAGAGTATCAAACGGGATATTGATGCTTTGTTCTCTATTCTTCCTTTCGAAATACCTTTTTTCGAGCAGAAGCATCATTATCCTATTTATTATGTAGGTAATCCTACTGTGGCTGAGGTGCAAGCCTTCAAAAAGGATTATGATGGAGGATTTCCTGATTTCGGGAAACCTATTGTGGCGCTGCTTGCTGGTTCAAGACAGCAGGAGATCAAGGATAATCTGCCAACTATGATAGAGGCCACGGCACCTCTTGCAGACAGATATCAGATGGTGATAGCAGGTGCTCCAGGTATCAATCCTGATTTTTATGAAAAATATCTTACTGATTCAAGAGTGAAAGTGGTGTTTGGACAGACTTATGCGTTGCTCTCACACTCGGTAGCTGCCTTGGTGACCAGCGGAACAGCCACTCTTGAAACAGCTTTGTTTGAAGTGCCGCAAGTGGTGTGCTATAGGACCGTATTACCTAAGCTTGTATCAGTCCTTCGCAGCCTTGTACTCAAAATAAAGTATGTCTCATTAGTCAATCTTATTGGGGATAAGGAAATAGTGCCTGAATTGGTGGCAGATTCCTTCTCTTGTGCTAATATCCAACGTCATCTCATGGCTATACTGCCAGATGGAAATGAGAGGCAAAGAATGATTGACGATTATCATACAATCAGACTGATATTGGGTGATAAAAACGCACCCTCTGAGGCTGCTTTGAAGATATGCAAGATGGTAATGAAATAACTATTTTAACAAAATTAAAACACGTATTAGATAATTTTATTTTGTGTTCTCTTCAAATAATCATTTTTTTCTATTACCTTTGCATCTTGTATGAAAGATGAGAGTATTTCCGTAACGCTACTCAAAGTGTTGCTTCCTATGGCTTTGGGAGGAGCAATATTGTATTGGATGTATCGGGGTTTTGACTTTGATACTGTTGCTCATGTGCTTACCGATGAGATGGATTGGACATGGATGCTGCTATCTTTCCCTTTTGGCATAATGGCACAACTATTCAGAGGGTGGAGATGGAAACAGTCGCTCGATCCCATTGATGAGCATCCACGCATTTCTTCTTGTATAAACGCTGTTTTCTTGTCGTATGCGGCCAGCCTCGTTATCCCGCGAATAGGCGAGTTTACACGATGTGGCGTGTTGAAGAAATGGGATGGCGTGTCTTTTGCAAAAGCTCTCGGTACGGTGGTAACTGAGCGTGCCGTTGACTCCCTGATAATCTTGGCAATAACTGGCATCACGCTACTTTATCAGTTGCGCATATTCTCTGTGTTCTTCGACAAGACGGGCACAAGTTTTAGTTCAATACTTGGTAACTTCTCTTTTGCTGGCTATTTGGTTACGATCATTTGTGGAATTGCCGTACTCCTCCTCCTTCATCTGCTACTTAAACGCCTGTCTATATACGATAAGGTGAAAACTACCCTCCATGGTATATGGCAGGGAGTGATATCTCTGAGCAAGGTGAAAAACCTGCCCCTTTATATCGTGCTGTCTGTAGGTATATGGGTGAGCTATTTCCTGCATTATTATCTCACTTTCTTCTGTTTTGAGTTTACGGAAAATCTTGGAGTTATGTGCGCCCTCGTTACCTTTGTTGTCGGCAGCATTGCTGTGCTTGTGCCTACGCCCAATGGTGCAGGACCATGGCATTTCGCAGTGAAAACAATGCTTATACTTTATGGAGTGGTCGATCAGCATGCACTCTATTTCGTACTTGTGGTTCATTCCGTTCAGACGATGCTTGTGGTATTGCTTGGTGTGTGGGCATGGGCTCATCTGGCGTTTACAAGGAAAGTATCTGGAATACAATTCAAGAATCAATAATCATTAACTAATAAATACTACTATGAGTGAAATTCGCAATCTGAATCCCGAGTGTATCTGGCGCAATTTCGATGCCCTTACACAAGTGCCCCGTCCATCTGGACACCTTGAGAAAGTACAGCAATTCCTGCTCGACTTCGCTGCTAAAGCTGGCGTGGAGGCTTTCAAGGATTCTGCTGGAAATATCGTTATGAGGAAATCGGCTAGTGCAGGCATGGAGAACCGCAAGGGGGTAATCCTGCAGGCACACATGGATATGGTGCCACAGAAATCAAAAGACAGCACACATGATTTTGTGAATGACCCAATAGAAACTTATATCGATGGAGAATGGGTGAAGGCCAAGAATACTACTCTCGGTGCTGATGATGGCATCGGAGTGGCTGCCATCATGGCAGTCATGGAGGATAAATCCCTTGTGCACGG
This sequence comes from Prevotella sp., assembly GCA_022782305.1. Classification (GTDB taxonomy): domain Bacteria; phylum Bacteroidota; class Bacteroidia; order Bacteroidales; family Bacteroidaceae; genus Prevotella. The sequence goes on from JALFPC010000074.1 coordinate 23,660, forward strand.
TCCTATTGAGGCCCTCATTACCGCTGACGAGGAAACGGGTATGTATGGTGCCAATGACCTGCCAGAGGGTGAACTCAATGGTGATATCCTGCTCAATCTCGATTCTGAGACTTGGGGAAAATTTGTTATCGGTAGTGCAGGCGGTATTGATATCACTGCTTGCCTTGGATATAAGGAAGTGGAAACAGATCCCGCCGATAAGGCACTCAAGATTTCTCTAAAAGGTCTCAAGGGTGGTCATTCAGGACTCGAAATCCATGAGGGCAGAGGTAATGCCAATAAGTTGATGGCCCGTTTTGTCAAAGATGCCATAGAAGAGTGTGACGCCCGTCTTGCCACATGGCATGGTGGCAACATGCGCAATGCTATTCCGTTTGAATGCGAGTCGGTAATTACCGTACCTGAAGAGAATGTGGAGGCTGTAAAGGAAATGGTAGCTGAATACAAGGCTATATTCGAGAATGAATACAAGGGTATAGAGAGCGGCATCATCTTCAATGCCGAGGATGTGGAATTGCCAGTAAACGAGGTGCCTGAGGAAATACAGGATAACCTCATTAACGCTATATATGGTTGTCACAATGGCGTTCTGCGCATGATTCCTGCCATCCCGTCAGTGGTAGAGACTTCTTCTAATCTCGCTATCATCTCAATTGAAGGTGGCGAGGCTTCAATCAAAATCCTAGCGCGCTCATCTAGCGAAACAATGAAGGAATATATCTCCAATACACTGCAGAGCTGTTTTAGCATGGCTGGAATGAAGGTTACTATGAGCGGAAGCTACGGTGGATGGGATCCCAATACCGATAGCGAGATTCTCAAACTGCTCGAGAAAGAATATCGTGAACTCTTCTCTGCCGAAGCCGTTGAGCAAGTAGACCATGCCGGACTAGAGTGCAGCATCATACTGGGCAAATATCCACATCTTGACGTGGTGTCGCTCGGACCAACTCTTCGCTCGCCACATACTACCTCAGAGAGATGCTTCATTCCTACTGTTGAACCATTCTGGAAATTGCTCAAGCAGACACTCGCTGATATCCCTATCAAGTAATGGTAATAGAGTTACCTTCAAAAGGTAATATTTTTGATAATATATTCAAGCCCTGCCCATAACCAGTGAGGTAGGGCTTGTTTTTTCACTCTTTTTAACTTCGTGTAGGATATAATAAAGACAAAAAAAGACTACCTTTGCAGCGCAAAACAACTTAATAACAAATTATGGACGATTATTATCCGGAGAATAGTAACAAACTGTAAGGACGGAGAAGCAAATTCATTTGCTGATCTGCCCGCTAATCTTTTATCTATAAGGAGATACAGCAAATGAGAACGTATTGGAGAACAAACGGAACATTGTGCACCATTCAGGAATGGGAGCCCAATTGCTGGATACAGGTTACCTGTCCCACAGAAGAGGATCAGCAAATCCTCGAAGAGCAGTTTAATATACCCGACTACTTCTTTCCCGACATCAGCGATACTGATGAGCGAGCACGTTATGAATATGATGACGGATGGATGCTCATAATTCTTCGTATACCTTATGTTAAGGAAATAAGGTCGAGAACTCCATATACCACAGTGCCAATAGGTATCATCCATAAGCGCGACGTGACCATCACCGTTTGCTATTATGAAACCAATATGATGATTGATTTCGTCAGTTTCCACCAGAAACGTGGCGAAGGATTTACTGATTATGTGGATATGACATTCAGACTCTTCCTGTCATCTGCCGTATGGTATCTGAAGAGACTAAAGCAAATCAATAGTCTCATCGAAAAGGCCAAGCGCAATCTCGACCGTGAGGTGAACAACGAATCGCTTATCGGACTGAGCAGATTGCAGGATTCGCTCACATATTTCATTACCTCCATCAGGGGCAATGAAACATTGTTGTCTAAACTCAAATTCAAACTCCAAATAGACGAGTTGGATGCCGACCTAATCGAAGATGTAAATATCGAGATGTCGCAGGCAAGGGAAACAACGAATATTTATTCTAACATCCTCGAGTCAACCATGGACACATATTCGAGCATTATCAACAACAATATGAACACTGTGATGCGTACTCTAACATCCGTGTCTATCATACTCATGTTTCCAACGCTCATAGCAAGCCTCTTTGGTATGAACCTCATAAATGGCATGGAAGACAATAAGTATGGCTTTATTATCGCAATGGTGCTCTCCGCGGCTATTTCTGGGCTCTTTTGGTGGATTTTCCGCCATAAACGACTCATATAATCGCTCTTTTGTGGTATAAAAGATAAAAAACAACAAAAAATATTAGGATTATTCGCATTTTTTTAATAAGTTTGCGCTGAATTATTGAAAACGACTAAATATCATTAACTAAAAAGTTTAAATGATGGACTCTCAAGAATTGAATCAGGTTGCCAATATAGATGCAACCGTTGTGAATGACGAACAGACAGAAGTTTCTGCTGAAGTGGCTCCACGCAAGGTTTATACATCTAAGCAGGAATTGCTTGACAGAGTAAAAGAACTGGCTCACGGAGAAGAAAACCCCGAAAAAGATGAGGTTGACTATCTCAAGACTGCATTCTACAAATTGATGAATAGCGAGCGTGAGGCTAACCTCAGAGATTATCTCAACAATGGTGGCAACCCAGATGAATACCAGTTGGTGCCTGATGAGATAGAAGAGGAATTTAAAGCCGAAATGTCTTTGGTCAGAGAGAGACGTGCCAAGATCTTTAGGGAGATGGAAGCAGAAAAAGAAGAAAACCTGCATAAAAAACTCGATATCATTGAAAAAATCAAGGCTATGGTCACATCACCTGAAGAGGCTAACAAGTCTTATCAGGAGTTCAAGAACCTGCAGCAGGAGTGGAAGGAAATAAAGAATATCCCTGCAGCAAAGGCCAATGAGGTGTGGCGCAATTACCAACTCTATGTAGAGCAGTTCTATGACCTGCTGAAACTAAACAGCGAGGCACGCGAATATGATTTCAAAAAGAACCTTGAGGCTAAAACCAAACTCTGCGAGGCTGTAGAGAAACTGGCTGAAACAGATGATGTCATCAGTGCTTTCCATCAGTTGCAGAAATTGCATCAGGAATATCGCGAAACCGGTCCTGTGGCAAAGGAACTGCGCGAGGAAATATGGGCACGATTCAAGGCTGCATCTACTGTAATCAACAAAAAGCATCAGCAGCATTTTGAACAAATCAGAGCAAAAGAGGAGGAAAACTTGGCTCTCAAGACTGCTCTCTGCGAGAAAGTGGAGGCCGTGGTTGCTGAAGAGAATAAAGTATCGTCTGATTGGGATAGGCATACCAAGACAATCATTGAACTGCAGGCTGAATGGAAAACTATAGGATTCGCTCCGCAGAAAATGAACGTGAAAATCTTTGAACGCTTCAGAGCAGCTTGCGATGATTTCTTTACTCGAAAGACTGCTTACTTCAAGGTGCTCAAAGAACAGTATAAGGCTAATGCCGAAAAGAAACGTGCTCTGATTGAACAGGCTAACGAACTCAAAGATAGCACAGACTGGAAAGCTACTGCCGACAAGTTTATCGCTCTGCAGAAAGAGTGGAAAACAATAGGTGTGCTGCCAAAGAAAATTGGCGATCAACTCTGGGAGGAATTCCTTGCTGCTTGCAACCATTTCTTTGAGGCTCGCAATGCTGCCGGAGCCGGACAGCGCAGCGAGGAGCATAACAACCTGGAACGCAAATTGGGCGTGATAGCACGTATCAATGCCCTGCTCGAAAACCCTGCTGATGATATGCAGGCCAAACTGCAAACTCTTACCGAAGAGTATAACTCTATCGGACACGTGCCATATAAAGAGAAAGACCATGTATATGGCGAGTATCATGCTGCCCTCGACCGCATTCATAAGGAATTGAATATCAGTGTGGCACGCAAGAAGATGAACTCCTTTAAGGCACGCATCAAAAACGCTGCTGAACAGGGAGGAAATGCTCTCGATACAGAAAGGGCACGATTGGTTAGACAGTATGAAAACATCAAGAGCGAAGTGCAGACTTACGAGAATAACCTCGGGTTCCTTAATGCTTCAAGCAAAAAAGGAAACAGCTTGATTGAAGAAATGAACCGCAAGGTGCAGAGACTCAAGGATGAACTGGAACTGATAAAGCAGAAAATCAAAGAAATAGACCGCCAGAACTGATTCCTTTGTGTAGCCTCCAATACGCACTAACTTCGCATTTATGAATGAAATAAATAACGATATTAAATGGAGCGATAACGTAATCATCGCCGATGCTGACTTCGTTGATAAGGTGGCTTTCGACTTGATTGTCAACTTTGAACGCATGATTGGACGACGCATACCCAAAGCCGATATGGCTAGATGGTTAGTATGCGTGGCTCTCGACGGTGGCATACGTAATGAGAATAATGATGTTCAAGTGTTGCTAATCCATGATGCGTCAAAAGGTGTGCTGGAGAATTTCAATCCAGGAAACATGGCTGAGGAACTCGACGGAATGGCCTTTAAAGATAGTCTTGGAGAATTCTGCATCCTTACACCTTCCACGGCGGAGATGGTGACCAAACAGGAACTCATCTGCGATGTGCTCACCATCGCATGCAGTCATAATGAGGTGAAGCGTATCATGGTGATTCCCGACGACAAAGAGGGATATGCACAGGTCAGACAGACATTGGCAAAAATTGATGATGATAACAAACGGATTACCCTTTTTGCCATGCAACCAATGCCTGGGGGCAACTTCCGACAGGAAATCTTGGGATATTCGCTCATGAGTGCTCTTGGAATCAAAGCGGACGAGATAAAAGAATAATAATAATCACTAACTAATAACGACAAATTTCTGAAGATGGGAAAAGTCCTTATGATTGGCGCAGGTGGTGTGGCTACGGTGGCTGCATTCAAGATAGCGCAAAATGCTGACGTGTTTACAGAGTTTATGATTGCAAGTCGCAGAAAAGAAAAATGCGATGCCATCGTAGATGCCATTCATAAGTCTGGCATCAACATGGATATCAAAACAGCTCAGGTAGATGCTGACGACGTAGAGCAACTCAAAACATTGTTTAATGAATTCCGTCCAGAACTGGTCGTCAATCTCGCATTGCCATATCAGGACCTGACCATCATGGACGCATGTCTGGCTTGCGGATGCAGTTATCTTGACACTGCCAACTATGAACCTAAGGATGAGGCTCACTTTGAATATTCATGGCAGTGGGCTTACAAGGAGAGATTTGAACAGGCTGGACTTACTGCTATCCTCGGATGCGGATTTGACCCGGGAGTGACAAGCATCTTTACTGCTTATGCGGCAAAACATCATTTCGACGAAATACATACTCTCGATATTGTTGACTGCAATGCTGGCAACCATCATAAGGCTTTCGCCACCAATTTCAATCCAGAAATCAATATCCGTGAGATAACACAAAAGGGACTCTACTGGCTGGATGGCAAATGGGTGGAAACAGAACCATTGGAGTTTCATCAACCTCTCAATTATCCGAATATCGGACCGAGAGAGAGTTATCTGCTTCATCATGAGGAAATCGAGAGCCTAGTAAAGAATTATCCTACTATCCGCAAAGCTCGTTTCTGGATGACCTTCGGACAGCAGTATCTTACCTATCTCGATGTAATCCAGAATATTGGTATGTCTCGCATCGACGAGATTACATATGAGGCTCCTTTGGCCGACGGTAGCGGTAATAATGTTAAGGTAAAGATTGTGCCCTTGCAGTTCCTCAAGGCTGTTTTACCTAACCCACAGGAGTTGGGAGAAAACTATGACGGAGAGACTAGCATAGGATGTCGCATTAGAGGTGTTAAGAATGGAGAAGAGCATACATATTATGTGTATAACAACTGCAAACATCAAGATGCTTACAAGGAGACTGGTATGCAGGGCGTTAGTTATACAACTGGAGTGCCAGCCATGATTGGTGCTATGATGTTCTTCAAGGGATTATGGAAAAAACCAGGAGTGTTTAATGTTGAGGAGTTTGATCCAGATCCATTCATGGAGCAACTCAACAAACAGGGGTTGCCTTGGCACGAACTCTTTGATGTGGATCTCGAACTCGACTAACACCTTATTAAATTATTACCATATTTATAAATATATACCATTATGGCTAAGGAAAAAGAAGATATGGCGCAGAATGCTAAACTACAGGCCCTGCAGGCAGCCATGTCACGCATCGAAAAAGACTTCGGCAAGGGTTCGATAATGAAACTTGGCGATACAAATATTGAAAATGTGGAAGTAATCCCTTCAGGCAGTATCTCACTGAATGCAGCCCTCGGTGTGGGAGGATATCCCAAAGGAAGAATTATTGAAATCTATGGTCCGGAAAGTAGTGGTAAGACTACTCTTGCCATACATGCCATAGCAGAAGCACAGAAAGCCGGTGGCATAGCAGCCTTTATAGATGCTGAGCATGCCTTCGACCGATTCTATGCTCAGAAACTGGGTGTCAACATAGATAATCTCTGGATCTCTCAACCAGATAATGGTGAACAGGCTCTCGAGATTGCAGACCAACTGATTCGTTCTGCAGCTGTTGACATCATCGTCATCGACTCCGTGGCTGCCCTCACTCCCAAAAAGGAGATTGAAGGTGACATGGGAGACAATGTGGTGGGACTTCATGCACGCCTCATGAGTCAGGCTCTGCGCAAGATGACCAGCAATATCAGCCGCACCAATACCACCTGTATCTTCATCAACCAGTTGAGAGAGAAGATTGGAGTGATGTTTGGAAATCCAGAAACCACCACTGGTGGCAACGCCTTGAAGTTCTATGCCAGCGTGCGTCTCGACATCCGTCGTGTTACAAGCATCAAAGATGGCGATGAGGTAATAGGAAATCAGGTAAGGGTTAAAGTGGTTAAAAACAAGGTTGCTCCTCCTTTCCGTAAGGCCGAATTTGAGATTACCTTCGGCGAAGGCATATCCAAGGTGGGAGAAATCCTCGACCTGGGTGTTGAGCATGGAATCATACAGAAGAGTGGCAGTTGGTTCTCATATAATGGTTCCAAACTCTCTCAAGGACGCGATGCTGTCAAAGCTTTGCTCAAAGACAATCCAGAATTATGTGAAGAGATAGAAGCGCAGATCATGGCTGCAATATCTGATAAACAGTAACAGACTATGGTATTAATGACCATTGGCAGATTGCAATATATAGACAGGGGAGCAGAGTAAAACCTTTTGCTCCCCTGTCTTTTATTATGCCAATGTCAGTCATTTCTGCACAAAAGTCATATATAAAACACCTTTTTTCATGACAAAATGTCGCTTATGGCAGTTTTTTCAAAAAAATGTCAGTAGTTTGGCATATACTTTGCGCAAAATCTATCAGCCGGCGCAATAGTGCTCCGGATAACAAAACAAAGATAATAATAAAAAAACATATTACTATGGGAAAGATTATTGGAATTGACTTAGGAACAACTAACTCATGTGTTGCCGTATTCGAAGGCAACGAACCAGTTGTAATCGCCAACAGTGAGGGCAAGCGCACCACACCTTCTGTTGTAGCTTTCGTAGATGGTGGCGAACGTAAGATTGGAGACCCTGCCAAGCGTCAGGCTATCACAAACCCACGCAAGACTGTATACAGCATCAAGCGTTTCATGGGTGAAACCTGGGAGCAGACCGCCAAGGAAGTAAACAGAGTTCCTTTCTCTGTTGTCAACGAGGGTGGCTATCCACGTGTAGATATCGATGGACGCAAGTATACTCCACAGGAGATTTCTGCCATGGTGCTCCAGAAGATGAAGAAGACTGCGGAGGATTATCTCGGACAGGAAGTGACAGACGCCGTGATTACCGTGCCTGCCTATTTCTCAGACTCTCAACGCCAGGCCACCAAAGAGGCTGGACAGATTGCAGGCCTCAACGTGCGCCGTATTGTCAATGAGCCTACTGCCGCTGCTCTCGCCTATGGTGTGGACAAGTCAAACAAAGATATGAAGATAGCTGTCTTTGACCTCGGCGGCGGTACCTTCGATATATCAATTCTTGAGTTTGGTGGTGGTGTGTTTGAGGTACTCTCTACCAATGGCGACACAC
>JALFPC010000131.1 GCA_022782305.1 Prevotella sp.
GACCATTCTCTTTGGCAGGGTGTTTTTAACCAAACCCTGTGCCTTATCTTCAGCATAGGCACTTGTTGCCAGCACAGCTGCAACAGCGATAAGTAAAGATTTTTTCATAACTAATTGTTTTTATTATTAATAATAAATGTGATAAATGTCTCAATTGATGTCTGCTACAAACCAGAAGTTGGCATCATCAGCACCGATGAGTTTGATCTGATGCAGGTCGAAATTCGTTGTTCCTCCCTCTACATTATATGTTCTTGACATACCATCCACAAGGGCTTTTACCTCTGCATAGTTGTTATACAAAGTTGTGGCAGAAGTAGTAGCAGGCTCCACATACGTGAGTTTCACTGTCTCCCCCTCCTGACTGAGTGTGAACTTATAGTCAAGATCGGTATCACGCTTAGTCTTATTATTCCAATAAGTGATACGCAGGGTAATCTGTCCATAAAGGTTACCGTCACGCAGAGACACTGTTCTCAGATATCCTTTCTTTGATGCAAACAAAGAATTCACGTCATCGAGCAATGCCTGATATGATTCAGAAACAGCACTGGTTGAAGTCCAAATCCATCTTTTGTTGTTTTCATTCAAAGACTTGACGAAGAAGGGTAATGGTGCTGGCCCCTCGAGATAACAATTATCATTATCAACAGATACAAACCTATCCTGGGCCTCATCATAGCAGAAGTCCTGCACGGTCTCCTCGTTGAGGGTTAGCTCATCGCGGAAACGGAGATAGAACTTACCATCGCGCTTTGTAATGAGAAAAGGATTAAAGAGTGACTGAGTCACCTCATCTCCATCGTATGGATAGATGGCAGGCACACCATCTGCAGCATCAGCAAAACGGTATTTGGCATCGCCCATGTGAAGAACGTCAGGCTCAAGAATATTATTGCCGAACATTAAGGTTGAGAATTCATTGACCTCAGCAAGGTAGTCCTCAAACACTACACCCTCCTGCAATGGAGTGAGCAGGTTATAGGTACCTCTCTTCTTGCCCTTGAGCATCATATAACTGGCATCCTCGGGAGCATCTACGATGATGAACTCATAATCGCCACCGATACCCGTTCCCGTCTCGTCCTCTCCACGTTCAGATGTAAATGGCAGGTCCTCTGGATTTGAGAAAGCATGGAGGCACTGGTTATAACTACTGAAAGAGAGCACAGGACCATTGTCGGTGATGACATCCCATGTAGACACATCCTCGAGATAATTATCAAAAGACAATGCGTTGTTCATGCCCACCTTTACAGAATGGTTGGCATCGAAGTCCATAAGCAGAAGATAGCCAGTACCGAAATACTTGGCATTATCGTATGTAGGATAGAGCTGCATGGCCCATCCATAAGGGCTGGCCTCCAATCTAGACGAATATAGGGCGCTGGCCTCGTTGAGTCGCTCCGCTGCTGTCTTGTCGAAGATGTCGTCCTCTTCGCTGACACACGAACCGAGAGATAAGGTGGCTGCCATCAAAACGGTGTATGATAATATCTTGTTCATAGTTTATTCGGATATTTTATTTGTTCTGTAATTCCTTGAATGAGTAAACCTGATTTCTCAGAGAGTCGATGAGTGTGACATTTGGATTGGAAGCAGTAGGACTGGTAAGTTTGTTGATAAGTTGTCCATTCTCATCCAGCTTGAATGTTCCATCTGGATTGGTAACATACTGACGGCTCTGCACATCCTGTCTAACCTTGTCGATATCTATATTGAAATTCGTTTTGAGCCACTCACGTGCCATATCCAACTTCTTGAGGATAATCTCCTTGCCATTGATTCCAGACTCCTTGAGATACTGAATATTGCCATCCTTGTCGAGTTCTACATAACCAGCAGCATTACGTGCCACCAACTTGCGATATACCTTGAAGGTGCCACCCTCAGTCTTATAACTATAACCAATAGTATCGCGATTGCAACCAGGAGTGATAAGTTTATTAAACCATACCTCGTCAATATTGTCGAGGTCTTCCCAATCGTAGGTGGCTGCATCAAGCATGTGCTCCCAACGCAGTGGGTCACGAGTGATATACTGTGCTATCACCTCCACCCAGTCTTCTCTGACCTGACTGGAAGCGTATGGAGTGACAAAGCCCTGGGCAAGGACTACGGAGTCACGTTTCTCAGTCCAACTCGACATATCATACTTTCCATTAGAGATAGTATTGAAAGCTGTAGGACGCTCGTATGTCTGGTTGAGGATATGAGAGAACTCATGATGCATAGTGCCAAAGAAATACTCATTCATGAAATCGATGTTGTTAACATCAAGTGAATTAACCTTATAAAGAGTAATCTTAAGACCGCCTTCGGCAGTACCAAGGGTCTCACTACCGCTACTGGTATTATAAGAAGCCGAACCAATCACATGGATGATACGTGGACTATACAACTTGAGGAACTCCTCTTTGTCGCCTGCCAACTTTGAGTATACATCATACCAGAGATACTGAGTCAAAACAGCCAAGTCTACAGCCTTGTCGTAGGCTGCAGGTGTAAGGTTCTTCTGTAAGTCAGAACCAATATCCTCCATCTTGTAGATATACTTGAGGTTGAAGGGCTCCAAGAAATTCTTTTTGGCAAATGTATCCAATGGGAAG
>JALFPC010000051.1 GCA_022782305.1 Prevotella sp.
GGGCATTGCGTGAAGAGCATCCGCAGTGTCATTCTATCTGTATCTCGCATGACAAATCCCCACGCATGACCGATGATGGCATAGAGATATGGCCCGCAGAAGAGTTCCTGAGGCAATTATGGAGCGGGCGGTTTTTCTGAATAAGTGAGGGCTGCGAATTGCTTTCTCACGTGTAAATGATATAATCCTACATCCGTTATTCACCAATGACCGTGTTTACCACAATACCGGCTATGGACATGCCGAATATTGAGGTTATATGACATAGTGAACCATTGATTTGGGCCTTTGATGAGTTCCATTTGGTGTTGTTGCAAATGCAATCGGATGTGCCACATGAATGGTCTTGCCCGAGATTGTCCTTGGGCTTCTCTTCGCTGTATACACACAAAAACTTGCGCGCAGGCTTGATGTTCTGGTGTCTGAATTTCTTGCGGATGGCGCGTGCCAGAGGGTCGCCCTGCACTTTCCAAAACTCAGCCTTGCGTATCATAAATGGGTCGCTACGCAGGGCGGCACCCATGGATGATATAAAGGTGATATGGTCGGGAAGGGAGGTGGCGCGCATTATGAGGTCTGTCTTCTCAGCCAGTGAGTCGATGGCATCTATGATGAAATCATACTCCTCCATATTGAAAGAGGCAGCATTGTCGGCATTGTATATTTTCTGCAATGCAGTGATGTTGGCATTGGGGTTGATGTCAAGCAATCGCGACCGCAGGGCCTCCACTTTTACCTGACCTATGGTCTTGCTTGTGGCCATGAGTTGGCGATTGCAGTTGGTCACGCAAACACGGTCGGAATCAACAATGGTGATATGTCGTATGCCGCTGCGCACCAAAGCCTCGGCGCACCACGAACCTACGCCGCCCACTCCGAATATCAGTACCTTTGTTTTCTGCAGTTTGGCGAGATTATCGCAGCCCAGCAGCCGTTCGGTGCGCCTTTGCATGCCGCGCTCCATTGTTGTTATTCTATCAGACATAAATACTTAATAATACATTGACAATGAACCATTGCCGCAGCCATGGTGATAATTTCTCTGGCTGCAAAATTACAAATTAATAGTCTTATTTCCAAGAAAAGAGATGGAAAAGGCACATTACTAAAGAAAAGAGATGTAAATGGTGCATTATTAGAGAAAAGGGATGTAAAAGGTGCAATATAAAAGTAGAATGAAAAGGAGGGTGTGATAATTCTTTTGCCACACCCTCCTGTTTTTATGCCTGTGTTGTAATATCTGTTTGTGTTGTATGAGATGAAATGTGAGTGTTGTTATTATCCGAATCGTTCAATAATCTTTTTGGCCTGTTCAGCTCCGCTGGCCATGGCCCTCACTACCAATGAGGCTCCGCTTGCGGCATCTCCAGCCACATATACATTGTCGGCAAAGGTGGGCTGCTCGGGCTTGAGGAAGCCCATGGCCAGCAATACCATTTCTGCCTTTATGATCTCTGGCTTGCCCACAGGCACCATGATGGGGCGGCCACCCTCGGGATTTGGCTTCCATTCTATCTCCTGCACCTTCACTCCTGTCAGCTTACCATCCTTGCCAAGGAATTCCAGTGTGTTGATATTCCACCGGCGTGTGCAACCCTCTTCATGACTGGATGTGGTCTTGAGGGTACGGGGATAGTTGGGCCATGGGTTCTGAGGATCTTCGGGCCCTTCTACGGGGCGTGGCATGATCTCTATCTGGGTAACGCTCTTGCAACCCTGACGGTGAGCAGTGCCTATACAGTCGCTGCCAGTGTCGCCACCACCTATTACCAGCACATCCTTGCCTTTGGCATTCACCAACTCATCTTTCTTGAATTCCATGCCTGCCAGCACCCTGTTTTGCTGGGCCAGCATCTCGAGAGCCAGATACACACCCTTGAGTTCGCGTCCTGGTATCTTCAAGTCGCGGGCAGTGGGAGTGCCCGTGGCTATGACATATACATCATAACCCTCAGGCAGATGGTTTACGTCTATATCCTGGCCACATTCAAACACAACACCTTCGGCCTTGAGCACAGCCATGCGGCGGTCAATGAGCAGTTTGTTGAGTTTGAAATTGGGAATGCCATAGCGCAACAGACCGCCAGGAGCCTCATTGCGGTCGTATACGGTCACGCTGAAACCATGTAGGTTGAGGCGGTTGGCAGCCACAAGACCGGCAGGGCCAGCACCTATCACAGCTACACGCTTACCATTGCGCACTGGAGAGGCAATTCTTACGAAATTCTCTTGGAAAGCCATCTCGGTGATGGCTGCCTCGTCTTCGCGGTTGGTGGTTGGCTCATGGTTCATGAGATTGAGCACGCAAGCTTTCTCGCAGAGGGCAGGGCATACGCGCCCTGTAAACTCCGGAAAGTCGTTGGTGCTGTTGAGCAGACGGTATGCCAACTCATAATCGCCTTTATACAATGCATCATTCCACTCTGGTGGTTTGTTGCCAAGTGGGCATGCCCAATGGCAGAAGGGTACTCCGCAGTCCATGCAACGGCTGGCTTGGGTGCGGCGGTCTTTGCTGTTTAGTGTTTGCTCCACTTCTGTGAAGTCGTTGATTCTATCGTGTATTGGCCTGTATCCCGCTTCTTGGCGCGGAATAGTCAGAAAAGCTTTCGGATTTCCCATTGTAATCGGTTTATTAATGTCAATAATCTCTCTGCATGTCTGCAATCTTCTGCTGAAGTTTCTTTACTTGCTCTTCCTGCAGTACTCGCTTGTATTCGATAGGTACCACCTGTATAAAGTCCTCCACATACCGCTGCCAGTCGTCGAGCATGGTGCGGGCGAGTTTAGAACCTGTATATAGGTAGTGCTGGCGGATGAGTTCGTGCAGTTCCTTGCGGTAGTTGCTGTCTTCAACGAGGTTAATTTCCACCATGTCCATATTGCAGAAATAGTCGAAGTTATGGTTCTTGTCCCATACGTATGCTACACCGCCACTCATGCCGGCAGCGAAATTGCGGCCTGTCTCGCCGAGCACAACCACACGACCGCCAGTCATATACTCGCAGCAGTGATCGCCGGCTCCTTCTATCACGGCGATGGCACCAGAGTTGCGCACACCGAAGCGCTCACCCACCTTACCATTGATATACAATTCGCCGCTGGTGGCTCCATAGAGTCCTGTATTGCCAGCAATGATATTGTCTTCGGCAGAGAAATTGCTTCGTGTGGGAGGCAGGATAGACACGCGTCCGCCGCTCAGTCCCTTGGCGAAATAATCGTTGGCCTCGCCTTCGAGTTTGAAGGATACACCCTTTACGAGGAAGGCTCCGAAACTCTGGCCAGCCGAACCCTTGAACTTCACGTTTATGGTATCATCGGGCAGTGCGGCCTCGCCATATCGTGATGCTATCTCGCCACTGAGCATGGTGCCTGTGGCACGGTCGGTATTCTTGATGGCATAGTCGAGGTTTACCTCTTCTTTATTGTCTATGGCCTTCTGTGCAGCACGTATGATCTGGCGGTCGAGTACATCATTGATGGTGTGGTTTTGGTTTGTGGTGTGATGCATGGCGCTGTTGCCCTGCTCCTTGGCCAGCAGACGGGTGAAATCGAGAGTTGCGGTCTTCTCGTCATTAGCCTTGCGCTTGATGAGCAGTTCAGTATGTCCCACTATATCATTGAGATGGGTGTATCCCATTTCAGCCAGATACTCTCTCACTTCCTGTGCAAGGAAGGTGAAATAATTTACCAGATACTCATATTTGCCTATGAAGTGGGCGCGGAGGTCTGGGTTCTGAGTTGTCACTCCCAACGGACAGGTGTTGAGATTACATTTGCGCATCATCACGCAACCAAGCACAATAAGTGTCAGTGTGCCGAAACCGAACTCTTCAGCTCCGAGCAAGGCCATGGTGATGATGTCGCGACCAGTCTTGAGTTGACCGTCTACCTGCAGACGCACATGTCCGCGTAGTCCGTTCTTGACCAAAGTCTGCTGGGTTTCGGATATGCCTATCTCTGGAGAGATGCCCGCAAAGCGCATGCTGGAGGCAGGGCTTGCTCCTGTGCCGCCTTCAGAGCCCGATATCACTATTAGGTCGGCCTTGGCCTTGGCCACGCCAGCTGCTATGGTGCCCACTCCGCTTTCAGCCACCAGTTTGACGCTTATGGCTGCCTTGGGGTTGACATTTTTGAGATCGAAGATGAGTTGAGCTAAGTCTTCGATTGAATAGATATCGTGATGTGGTGGTGGTGAGATGAGCGAGATGCCAGGTATGGAATGGCGGGTCTTGGCAATGATCTCGTTAACCTTGAAACCAGGCAACTGACCACCCTCGCCAGGCTTGGCTCCCTGTGCCACCTTTATTTGCAGTTCTTCGGCATTCACAAGATATTCGGTGGTCACACCGAAACGGCCAGAAGCTATCTGCTTGGTCTTTGACGACAGTGATATGCCATCGATGCTCGAGTGGAAACGCTCACTGTCTTCTCCACCTTCACCTGTATTACTGCGTGCGCCCAACTTGTTCATGGCAAGGCAGATGGCCTCATGAGCCTCTTTGGAGAGGGCACCGAAACTCATGGCTCCAGCCACGAAATGCTTAACTATATCCTCTACGGGTTCCACCTTGTCTATGCTGATAGGATTGCGCTTGAAGTCGAGGAAGTCACGAATGAATATTGGTGATTCCTTATCGTCAACGAGGTGTGTAAACTCCTTGTATTTGGCATAGTTGCCTGTACGGGTGGCCAACTGCAGGGTAGCAATGGTCTTTGGGTTCCATGCATGCTTGATACCATCCTTGCGATAGTGGAATTGTCCGAGATTTGGTAGAAAGTCGGTCTGCAGGTCACTGCTGAATGCAGCATCGTGCATCTTGATAGCATCGGAGGCAATGGTTTTGAGGCCGATGCCACCAATTGTCGATACGCTTGTGCCGAAATATGATTTGAGTAGGCTCTCGGATAGTCCGATACTCTCGAATATCTTTGCACCGCGGTATGAACGGATAGTAGAGATGCCCATTTTGGCCATTATCTTGAAGAGTCCTTTCTTTACGGCCTTGATATAGTTGGCCTCTGCGGTGTTGTAGTCCTCTTGTATCTTATGGCGTTTCACCAGATCGTCGAGTATGGCGAAGGTCATGTATGGGCATAGAGCCGAGGCTCCATAGCCCAGCAGTAGGGCTGCATGCATGGTTTCGCGTATTTCTCCACTCTCTACGATAAGAGCTGTCTGCACGCGCTTACCCACAGAGATGAGGTAGTGGTGAACGGCGCTCACGGCAAGCAATGATGGTATGGCTGCATGAGTCTCGTCGGCATCGCGGTCTGTCAGGATGATATAGTTATATCCGTCGTCAACGCTATGCTCTGCTGATTTGCATAGTTGGTCGAGGGCATCGCGCAGTCCCTCCTCTCCTTTTGCACATTCAAAGAGGATGGGCAGTTTCACTGTGTTGAATCCCTTATATCGTATGTTGCAGAGGATGTCGAGTTGTGTGTTGTTGAGAATAGGGTGTGGCAGGCGTACCATCTTGCAGTTTGTCTCATCAGGGTTGAGGATGCCTGTGCCCACACGTCCGATATATTCGGTGAGCGACATTACCAGTTCCTCGCGTATTGAGTCTATAGCGGGGTTGGTGACCTGTGCGAACTGCTGGCGGAAATAATTGAAGAATACCTGCGGTTTGTCGCTGAGCACTGCCAATGGGGTGTCGTTACCCATAGCGGCTGTTGGTTCCTGTCCGTTGGTGGCCATGGGTACAATGGTGCCGTTGACATCTTCTTCGCCATAGCCAAACATGATCTCGCGTCTGATGAGGTCATCAACGCTGTTGTCCACTTTTCTTCCGCTCTTGAGTTTCTCCAACTGTATGCGGTTGGTAGACAGCCATTGACGGTAGGGATGGGCGGCAGCGAGACGCTCCTTTATCTCTCCGTCGTAGTATATCTTGCCTTCCTGAGTGTCGATGAGAAGTATCTTGCCGGGCTGCAGACGTCCCTTTTCGGCTATTTCTGTTGGGTCGAAATCCATTACTCCCACTTCGCTTGCCACCACCATCATATCATTCTTTGTGATGGTATAGCGTGCAGGGCGCAGACCATTGCGGTCGAGCATACCGCCGGCGTAGCGTCCGTCGCTGAAGAGCAGTGCGGCAGGTCCGTCCCATGGTTCCATGAGTATGGAGTGATATTCATAGAAAGCCTTGAGGTCTTCGGATATCGGGTTTTTGTCGTTGAAACTCTCTGGCACCATAACGCTCATAGCATGGGGTAGCGAGAGTCCGCTCATCACAAAGAACTCAAACACGTTGTCGAGGCTGGCAGAGTCTGACATGCCTGGCTGCACGATAGGAGAGATCTGACGGATGTCTCCCAATGCCTGCGAGTTGAGCACGCTCTCTCGTGCTTGCATCCATCCGCGGTTGCCTCGTATGGTGTTGATCTCACCATTATGGCAGAGGAGTCGGAATGGCTGTGCCAAACTCCATGTTGGGAAGGTGTTGGTGGAGAAGCGAGAGTGTACGAGTGCCAAACCGCTGGTGAAATAATTATTTGTCAGGTCAGGGAAATACTGTCTGAGCTGTAGGCTCGAGAGCATACCCTTGTATACGATGTTCTTGCTTGAGAGCGAGCAGATATAGAAATCCTTGTGAGAAATTCTCTTTTCTATCCTTTTCCTTACTATATATAAGGTGCGCTCAAATACAGGCACCTTGTCGTCGGTTACTCCAGTCACAAACAGTTGCTTGATAGATGGTTCAGCTTTCAGTGCCGACTCTCCAAGGCAGTCGGGGTTGGTGGGCACATTCCTCAAGTGCATGAGCGACAGCCCCTCGCGCTCTATTTCCTCTATCATCACCGACAGGATGGCCGATTGCTCCTTTTCATTTTTTGGCAGAAATACCAGTCCTGTTCCATACTTGCCCTTTTCGGGCACGGGGATTCCCTGTAGTAGAATAAATTCATGTGGAATCTGAAGCATGATGCCCGCACCGTCGCCAGTACGGCCGTCGGCTCCTTCAGCACCGCGGTGGCGCATGTTCTCCAATACCTTCAAGGCATTGTCTACAAGTTCGTGGCTTTTGTTGCCATGGATATTGACAACCATACCCACACCACACGCGTCGTGTTCATAGTCTGCATTATACAATCCTTTTGCCATATTTAGTTGCTTATAGTTTGAAATTCGCATAAAATACTTTCAATTTGGTTGCAAAATTACATATTATTATTGCAAATAGATAGTAAATGAGGCATATTTTGGTTTTGTTTCTGCTGATGGTTAACAAGTGTGTGAAAACAACAATAAAAAATATCAGAATATAAGTGAAACTATGGTTTCTGCTTATATTCTGATATTTTGGTTGTATTTGTTATATTTTTCTTTTCTATTTATTCTTAGAAGATATTGAGCATCCTTAGAATGTCATTAATATTAGCATAGAGCAACAGGAGCAGGAGCAGACCGAAACCGATATATTCTGCAACTATGAGGAACTGCTCGCTGGGTTTGCGTCTTGCTATCATCTCGTAGAGCAGGAAGAGCACATGTCCGCCGTCGAGTGCCGGTATGGGTAGTATGTTCATGAATGCGAGTATGATGCTGAGGAAAGCGGTCATCTTCCAAAACAGATACCAGTCCCAAGATGCTGGGAAGAGGTTGCCGATGGTGCCGAAACCACCAATAGACTTAGCACCTTCTGATGTGAACACATATTTCATGTCGTCCACATATCCCTTGAGCACGTTGACACCATAAACGGCACCTGCAGGTATGCTTTCGAATAATCCGTATTCTACGGTAACCGGTTTGTAAAGGTCATAAAGGAGCAGTGGAGTGATGCCTAACTTAAGGTCGGCGGTGAGCATGGTCTTCAGTGTGTCTGCCTTTCCAGCTCTGTCAATGGTGATGGTCACCGTGCGTATATTGATGCTGTCGGCAGGGGTGACAGACAGCGAGTATGCCAGTTGCCCTGTTTCGTATGTCAATTCGTTCCATGAGTTGATGGCTTTGCCATTGATGGATGTAATCTTGTCTCCCGATACGATGCCGCATTTCTCTGCAGGGCTTCCGGGCAGTATGGTGTTTACTGTGTTGGGCAGCAGAGGTGTGGCAAAAGGCGGATTGCTGTTTACCATCTCGAGCATGCTCAGTTCCTTGGTTATATTCACGGACATGCTTTTGCCGTCGCGGATGATGTCTACACGCTGGGCCTTCGACAGGTCGCGAATCATATCGCCTCCCCATTGTTTGAATGTAGCCTTGTCGGTGCCTATCAGTATGTCGCCATCGCGGAATCCCATGCTCTTGGCTTCTTGGTTGAATTTGATACCATGGGTCATATCCTTGGCAGGCACATAACTATCGCCCCACACAAAGAGTATCATGGCATAGATAGCCAGGGCAGTGATGAAGTTAACCAGCACTCCACCAATCATCACGAGCAGACGCTGCCAAGCCGGACGTGAGCGAAACTCCCATGGCTGTGCAGGTTGTTTCATCTGTTCGGTATCAAAACTCTCGTCTATCATGCCAGCTATCTTGCAGTAGCCGCCCAGTGGCAACCATCCCAATCCGTAGGTGGTATCACTATTGCGTGGCTTGTATTCAAACAGGTGGAACCAAGGGTTGAAGAAAAGGTAGAATTTCTCTACGCGTATACCAAAGAGTTTGGCGAAAAAGAAGTGGCCGCCTTCATGCAGAAGTACCAGCAGTGAGATGGCAAGCATAAACTGCAATGCCTTGATGATAAATATTTCCATGTTTTGTCTTTATGTTCTCCTATATTATAAATAATGTGTACACTTTATGAAATCTAATCAAATGAATTGTCATTCTTAACACTTGAGCATTTCGCTTGCCTTTCTTCTTGCCTCCATGTCTGTGGCCACATAAGTTTCGTATGTGGGGTTGGCATCAAAAGTGGTGGCATGCATGGTGCGCTCAATGATGTCGGCAATATCGAGGAATGAGCATCTATCTTCGAGGAAAGCCCTGTTGGCTATCTCGTTGGCGGCATTGAGTATGCATGGCATGTTTCCTCCGGTGCGTATGGCTGCGAAAGCAAGATCGAGGCATTTGAATTTCTCTGTGTCTGGACGGTAGAACTCCAGAGGATGTGCAAAGAGGTCGAGTCGCTCTGACGATAGCGGCAACCTGTCGGGGTATGAGAAGGCATACTGGATTGGCAGTCGCATGTCGGGCACTCCCAATTGAGCTTTCACAGCACCATCGCAGAACTGCACGGCACTATGTATGATAGACTGTGGATGCACGAGCACTTCTATCTCTGAAGCCTCAACTCCAAAGAGCCATTTGGCTTCTATTACCTCAAAGCCCTTGTTCATCATTGTGGCGCTGTCTATTGTTATTTTGGCACCCATGTCCCAGGTAGGGTGTTTAAGGGCGTCTGCCTTGGTCACCGTTTTCAACTGGTCGGCAGAGAATGTGCGGAATGGTCCTCCGCTGGCTGTGAGCAGTAGTTTCTCTATTTTGTTGTCGCCCTCTCCAGCCAGGCATTGGAAGATGGCCGAATGCTCGCTGTCTACGGGCAGTATGGCAGAACGGTAGTCGTAGGCCAGTTGTTTGATCAGTTCTCCTGCCACCACGAGGGTCTCCTTGTTGGCAAGGCAGATGGTTTTATGTGCCCTGATGGCATGTATGGTGGGCGATAGGCCGGCAAAGCCCACCATGGCAGTGAGCACCATGTCTATGGGTCCTGCCTCCACTATTTCGTCTATGGCTTTCTTGCCGGCATATACCTTGATATCAGGCAAGTCTGCGAGCAATGAGCACAAATGGTCATAATGAGCCTCGTTGGCTATCACTACTGCTGCTGGCTTGAAGCGTCGAGCCTGCTCGGCCAGCAGTTCCACTCTGTTGTTGGCAGTGAGGCAATAAACCTCATATCTGTCTGGATGCTCGGCTATCACCTGTAGGGCTTGTGTACCTATAGAGCCTGTTGAACCGAGTATTGCTATCTGTCGTGGTGCTTTGTTGTTCATTTTGTTATTCCTTTGGGTTGTCATTGTCATCCATGTCATCCCTTTGATCATCATTAGTATTTTCTTGCTGCCATATCTCCATAAGCCCTTCGGGCAATGACATGGTGATGAGTCGTTGCTCTGTGTTTATATCCTTGATAATCTCGTAGGCTGCTGGTATGAGCATACCATTATCGAGTTCTATCAGCGTGTTGGCAGTGGATGTGTCTATATATGAGATGGTGCCGAGGGTCTTGCCGCTATTGTCGTCAGCCACCTGATATCCTATGGCTTCCTGCCATGTCAGGGTGTCGGTATCATCGCTGTCAGACAGACTTCTGGGAAAGAATACATCGCATCCTGTCAGTTCCGATGCTCGCTCCTGAGTATCGATATCGCAGAATTTGACCAGTGCCGACTGTTCGCTGCGGAACCTATAGTCCTCGATAAAGAAGGGCACCAGTATCCCATCGATAAGCAATATAAGGTATTCGCCCTCTACGCGGTCAAACACGTCGTCCTCTACCATCATGGTTAGCTCTCCCTTGATGCCGTGGGGTTTGCCTATTCGTCCAATCTTGTATACGTCGTCCAGCTTGATCATAAAATATTCTTGTTATGTTGTCAGATGCGCATGATTATGTTATCAGATGCGCATGATATGTGCGCCCAGACTATTGAGTCGTTCTTCTATATGCTCATATCCGCGGTCTATTTGCTCTATGTTGTCAATGCGGCTTGTGCCGTCGGCGCTCATAGCAGCAATGAGCAGTGCTATGCCCGCTCTGATGTCTGGGCTCGCCATTCTGCCGGCATGCAGACGGAAAGCATGGTCGTGTCCCACAACCACTGCTCTGTGTGGGTCGCAGAGTATGATCTGTGCCCCCATGTCTATGAGTTTGTCTACGAAAAAGAGTCGGCTTTCAAACATTTTCTGATGGAAGAGCACGCTGCCCTTGGCCTGTGTGGCCACCACGATGAGCACCGAGAGGAGGTCAGGGGTGAGTCCTGGCCATGGTGCGTCTGCGAGTGTCATGATGGTGCCGTCTATGAAAGAGTCGATCTGATAATGGTCATGCTTGGGTATGATGATATCGTCGCCGTCTATCTCAACGGTCACTCCGAGTCGGCGGAATGCTTCAGGAATGATGCCCAGGTCTTTTACCGACACGTTGTTTATGCGTATGCCATCGCCTGTCATGGCAGCCATGCCTATAAACGAGCCCACTTCTATCATGTCGGGCAATACGCGGTGGGTGGTACCCTGCAGTTCGTTTACTCCCTCTATGGTTAGCAGGTTGCTACCTATGCCGCTTATGTGTGCACCCATGGCATTGAGCATCTTGCACAACTGCTGAATGTATGGTTCACACGCAGCATTGTAGATGGTGGTGGTGCCTTCAGCCAAGGTGGCTGCCATGATGATATTGGCGGTGCCAGTAACGGAAGCCTCGTCTAGAAGCATATAGCATCCCTTGAGTTTGTCTGCCTTGATCTTATACACGTTTCGGTCGCTGCAGTGAGAGAACGAAGCTCCCAGGTTCTTGAATCCGAGGAAATGGGTGTCAAGGCGTCGGCGTCCTATCTTGTCGCCACCGGGCTTGGCTATTACAGCCCATCCGAAGCGTGCCAGTAGCGGACCAATCATCAGCACACTACCTCTGAGAGAAGCACATTTCTGCACAAACTCATCGCTATTGAGATAGTCGAGATTGACATTATTAGCGCAGAAAGAATATTGGGATGGCCCCAGTTTCCTCACTACCACTCCTATATCCTTGAGTAGCAGGATGAGGTTGTTGACATCCCTGATATCAGGAATATTGTCGATAATCACTTCGCTTGGCGAGAGCAGAGAAGCGCATATAACCTCGAGAGCCTCGTTTTTGGCTCCCTGCGGTTGTATGCTTCCGCTGAGTCTGTGTCCGCCTTCGATGATGAATGCTGCCATGTTGATAATAATTATTAGTGAATGATGGCTTTCTGTTTATTTTCTTTTGCGTTTCTTGCTATCGCCATTGTCCACGGCTGTCAGTTTGTCAAAGACGAAAGTGTTGAGGTCTAATTGTATGACACCATCTGTAAATGCAGCGATGTCGGATGCCACGCGTTCATCATCCATGGAACCATGTCCCCACATTGCCAGGTCGAGTTTCATTTGGTTTGCGGTCAGGCTCACCAGTGCATCGCGCTCTTCGCCAGCTGGCATTGATTTGAGTTTCTCAAACAGTTCCTCCACCAATCTGCCATAGTGGCGCAGGCGCACATTGCCCGACACCCTCTTGAGTGGCTGCGGTTTGTGGTTGATCTTTTCGGCGTTCGACACGTCATAAGGCCATTCGATGTCCAATTGCTTGTGGCTCATGATATAGAGATGGTCCCAGAGAGTCTGTTCCATATCCTCGTTGTTGAGTTGCTGTGTCAGCCTTGAGGCCATCATCCTAACGATGGTTTCTGCGCACAACTGCCTTTGTTCTTTGTCTTCGATGGTCACAGCATAGTCTATCATCTTCTGAATCTCACGACCATATTCCGGCATGAGCAGTGGGTCACGCTGTGTGTTGTAGTCTAATCCTTTGATATTCATTGTAATGTTGTTTACACAAGTTTTTTCGGCATTTTTGCCACAAAATCTTTCAGATAGAAAGGCACATAATAAGCAGTGTCTTCAAACTGCTCGCAGGCCATGCGCTTCTCTGCCAGTGGCATCATCCATTCGGCATCTGGTTTGATATTGGGTATGAAATGTGCGTTGGGGTGGTTGATTACCTCTTTGCATTTCTCTGCTCCATTGCCGAAGAACCACACAGGTCCGCGGTCAAGATACTCCTGGTATGAGTGCTCGTCAATGATGTCTGCCCCCACCTCTCTCACCTGTTTGAGCGAGCGACTGTAGATAGCAGAGTATACCTCCATGCGTCTGGCGTCTATCATCGGGCACAGCAATGCGTTGTCTTCCATCTCGTCGTGGGTGAGCAGTATGGGCACGCAGAGCAGTTCAAGTGTGGGCACAGAGATGAGTTTCAGGTCGCGGGCATAGCAGATGCCTTTGGCCATAGACACACCGATACGCAAACCAGTATAAGACCCAGGTCCGCCGCTCACCGACACAGCATCCAGGGGTATGGCATGGCTGTCGGCAAATGATATGGCGCTATCCACAAACATGCCAAGCTTCACGGCATGATTAGGCCCTTCATTGTCTATCTCCTTGAAAATGCAAGCACCATCTTGGCTCAATGCTACCGAACAGACATCTGTGCTTGTCTCTATATGTAATATGCAAGACATATTTTGTTTCTTTCGTTTGAAATGCAAAAATACGTATTTTTTTCCGAACGCAACCATTTTTTTTAGAAATTAACTACATCTGTGGTCCACATTTAGCAATTTTGCCGTAATAATTGTCAGATGTCGGGAAAAAGTGGTATATTTGCACCGTTTTTAAACATAGCAACGATAGATTATGATACAATCGATGACTGGTTACGGCAAGGCTGTCGTTAACTACAAAGACAAGAAAATAAATGTGGAGGTAAGGTCGCTAAACAGCAAAACCCTTGACTTGTCCACTCGTATGGCACCCGTATACAGAGAAAAGGAGATGGAGGTAAGGCAATTGCTATCCAAGTCGCTCGTCAGAGGGAAGGTTGACTTCTCTATATGGGTGGAAAAGGATGCCGATGCCGATGCTGCTCCCATCAATGGGGCTCTCATAAATAACTACTACAATCAAATCAAGACTATATCAGCCAATACTGGTGTGCCCGAACCCAACGACTGGTTTGCCCTGCTGCTGAGAATGCCAGATGTGATGGCACGCAACGATCAAGAAGTGCTCGGCGATGAGGAGTGGGCAGTAACTCTTTCGGCCATTGAGGCTGCCGTGGCCAGCCTTGTTGACTTCCGCAAGCAGGAGGGTGAGGCTCTCAGTCGCAAGTTTGAGGAGAAACTGGATAATATTGCCCGCTTGATGAGTGATATAGAGCCTTATGAGAAGTCGAGGGTGGAGAAGATAAGGACACGCATTGTAGAAGGCCTTAGTGCCATTCCTGAAGTTGACTACGACAAGAACCGCCTTGAGCAGGAACTCATCTATTATATCGAGAAACTGGACATCAGCGAAGAGAAACAGCGCTTGGCCAACCATCTGAAATACTTCCGCGAGACCATGGCAGAATCTGAGGCACAGGGTAAGAAACTGGGTTTCATAGCACAGGAAATGGGCAGGGAGATCAATACCACAGGCTCAAAGAGCAATCAGGCAGAGATGCAAAACATAGTAGTGATGATGAAGGATGAACTGGAACAGATAAAGGAGCAGGTGCTCAACGTGCTGTAGGATAACCTCAATAAATACTATCTCGTTATGGCAAAAATGATCATATTCTCAGCACCGAGCGGTTCGGGCAAGAGCACCATCATCAATTGGCTCATGGCTCATCCTGAACTCCACATGGCATTCTCCATATCATGCACCAGTCGCCAGCCGCGTGGCACCGAGCAAAACGGAGTAGAGTATTTCTTTCTCACCCCTGAGGAATTCAGGCTCAGAATAGACAATGATGAGTTTTTGGAATATGAGGAGGTATATACCGACCGCTTCTATGGCACTCTCAAGAGTCAGGTGCGCCGTCAGTTGGACGCTGGTCAGAACGTGGTTTTTGATGTGGATGTCAAGGGTGGCTGCAATATAAAGAATTACTATGGCCACGAGGCTTGCAGCATCTTTATCCAGCCTCCATCCATCGAAGCCCTACGCAGCAGGCTCGAGCATAGGGGCACAGATGCTCCCGAGGTGATAGAGCAGCGCCTGGCGAGGGCACAGTATGAACTAACCTTTGCCGACAAGTTCGACCATGTGGTTATCAACGACAACCTTGAGAAAGCCCAGCAGGAGGCATACGATATAATAACCAAATTCCTCGAGTGATGGAGATAGGTTTGTTTGGCGGTTCTTTCAATCCCATACACAATGGCCATATCCAGTTGGCAGAGTCTATCAAAGACCTGCTCGGATTGGACGAGGTGTGGTTTGTGGTGTCGCCCCAGAACCCGCTCAAGCCTGCCAACTCGCTACTCGACAATAAGGCACGACTGGAGATGGTAGACATGGCTCTCAGTAGCCATCCCGCACTGGTCTCCAGTGATATAGAGATGACCATGCCCGTGCCGTCGTATACCTCCGACACACTCAAGTTGCTCTCGCAGCGCCACCCCAACCACCGGTTTACACTGCTTATAGGCGGCGACAACTGGGATTGCTTCTACCTCTGGCGCAATCATGAGTGGATATTGCAGCACTATCGCATAGCCGTATATCCGCGTCGAAGCGAGCAGCCAGAGACTTCTTCAATAGGCAAAGTACAGGCAGTGGCTTCTCCGCACTGCGGAGTACAGGCAGTGGCTCCCTCAGCTGGTGATGTGGTATTTGTAGACACACCACTGCTTGACATCAGCAGTACTATGGTTCGCAATATGGTGCACAACCATCAGGACATAAGCGGCATGGTACCGCCGTGTGTCAAGGAATACATCTATCATCATGGATATTATATTTGAGATATGTCGGTATCAGTAACAGATATTTTGCAGTTAGCGGAAAAAGCGGGGGCAGTGGTTCTCAAACCACTCACATCGTCTCCACTCTTCTTCATATTCATGTTTCTGTTGGGGTGTGCATGCTTTCAGATGGAACTGCCCACAGCCAAGGGCGCATATATCTATGAATATGTGTCGGAGGAACTATTTGTAGACCTCTATCTTCTCTGCACCCTTCTGGCCATCATGCCTCAGAGTTTGCGCAAGTGGGTGCGCAGGCTCTTATATGTGATGATGTATGTGGTTACCATAGTGGACGTCTATTGTTTTGAACGTTTCCATACCAGCATCACTCCCACCATGCTTCTGCTGCTTGGCGAGACCAATAGCAATGAGGCCAGCGAGTTTCTCTCTTCTTATCTCACCATTGATGTCCTCTGGGGTAAAGTGGGCGTAGTATTGGCAATAATGATTGTCAATGTGGCATTGGCAGTGTGGGGTGGCAGGATAAGGCGGTTGTTCATGCCTTTTGCCGAATGGCGACCTCTGATAGTCGTAGCCTCTTCCATCGTTGTTGCCGCCACATTGATAGACTGCACCATAAGGGCCTTGCCCAACAAACAGGCTGTGGCCAGACTATGGGCATGCCATGACATTGGCGAGGTGGAGCATGCCCTCACTGGCGACCATAAGGCGGTACACTATCTGCCTGTCTACAGGTTGGCATTTAGCATCTATGCCAACATGCTGGCATCGCAGCAGACTGACCGACTCATCCAAGGCATAGACAAGGTGACCATAGACAGTTGCTCTTATACAAGCACCAATATAATCCTGGTGATAGGTGAGAGTTACAACCGCCATCACTCGCAACTTTACGATTATCCGCTGCCCACCACACCTCGCCAGTTGGCATGGCAAAAACGGGGCAATCTCACTGCTTTCACTGATGTGGTGGCTCCTTGGAACCTCACAAGTTTTGTGTTTAAGAACATCTTCTCGCTGCATGGTGTGGGCGACAAGGGCGCATGGTGCGACTATCCTCTCTTCCCGCAACTCTTCAGAAAGGCAGGGTATAAGGTGACATTCATAACCAACCAGTTTCTTCCCCGCGCCAAAGAGGCCGTATATGATTTCAGCGGCGGTTTCTTTCTGAATAATCCACTGCTTAGTAAGTCGCAGTTTGATATTCGCAACAATAGCCTGCACCCATACGACGATGGGGTTATAAAGGATTTTGACCAACTGACATCCCTTGGCATCCACCCATCTGATACCATAGATGATGATGCTCGTGAGCATGTCGGTGCAACTGATTCCGTGGGGCACAATCTCGTGATACTACATTTCATGGGGCAGCATGTGACCTACCATGACCGTTATCCGAAGAAGCAGAAACCCTTTACATTCAGAAACTATCCAGAGCGCAAACTAAGCAAGCGCGACAAGATGATACTTGCCGACTATGACAATGCAACCCTATATAATGATTCGGTCATCGGATTGCTCCTCGATCGGTTGGCCAACAAGAATGCCATAGTTATATACGTGCCCGACCATGCCGAGGAATGTTTCGGCGATGACAAGAGCCTTTTCGGCAGGCTCCATTCGTCAGAAGTAGACTACCGACTGGCCAAGGAGGAGTTTGAGATTCCCTTCTGGATATGGTGCTCACCTGCTTATCGCCAGTCCCATCCCGACATATTTCAGATGATCAAAGCGGCGGCAGACAGACCATTCATGACCGACGACCTATCGCACCTGCTCCTTTATCTGGCTGGCATCCATTGCCCCGAATATCGCGACAGCAAAAACATACTGAGCCCCAGTTTCAATATGTCGCGACGTAGGTTGATAAAAGACCATTTCGACTATGACCGGCTGAGGCTCGAGAGCAAAAAAGAGTCAAAGCAACTATCAAAGCAAGAGTCAAGTAACCTATCAAGCAAGCGGGCAAAGCAAGTTACAAAGAAGAGATAATAATATGAACCATCCACAATTTCTCAGCAAATCAGAGTGTGCGGCCATGAGGGCTTTTGCCATCATTGCCATCATCATGCACAACTATTGCCATTGGCTTGCGCCTGCGGTCAAGGAAAATGAGTATATCTTTGATATAGGCAACAGTCAGTTGTTTTTGTATAAATTGGCCGAGGGTGCTGATATGCTTCTTGTGCATATCCTCTCTTATTGGGGGCATTATGGTGTGCCAGTGTTCTTGTTTTTGAGCGGTTATGGACTGGTAGTCAAATACGAGCAGATGGAGGGCACTGGTGCGACTTGGAGTCCTTGGATCTTCTTGCGTCGCAACTATGTCAAACTCTTCAAGATGATGGCCATAGGCTTTGCTTTCTTTGTGGTCATCGATGCCCTCACTCCTGGCCGTTGGCATTATGCTCCCGAGAACATAGTGGCTCAGTTGCTCATGGTAATCAATCTTCTGCCTGGTCCCAGTCATATCATCTGGCCCGGTCCGTATTGGTTTTTTGGTCTCATGATGCAGTTGTATGTTATCTACGCCTTCCTGTTACGTGGTCGCAATTCGTGGGCGGTTATAGCCTTTGTCATAATATGCCATGTGGCTCAGTCGCTGTGCGATGAAACTGGCGACACGCTCAAGTGGTTGCGATACAATAGTATAGGCGGCATGCTACCCTTTGGCATGGGCATACTGGTGGCCCGTCATCTCAATGAAACCATCATATCGTGGTTGAGTGCCGAGCACAGGCGTTGGATATGGGCGGTAGCAGTGATCATCTCTACATATATGCTACTTGAGATGTGCTGTAATTTCCATCTGTGGATGCTGATGCCCGTGTTGGTAGTGGTGTTTGCCGTAGCATTAGTCAAGTGCATACCATCTATGATGATGCCGCCATTGGTATGGTTGGGTGGAGTGTCGGCAGCCATATTCGTGGTTCATCCAGCCTTGCGCAAGTTGTTTATCCGTCTTTATGGTCATGGCGACGAGATGTATGGCGGTCTGCTCCTCTATCTTGTGGTCACCATCATAATAAGTTATTTAGTCAGCCAGATTATCAGCAAACAGAAATAAATAAGTTTTTAATCATGACCATATCATCTTTATTCAGGCTATTGCGTCCTTATCAGTGGGTCAAGAATCTTTTTGTGTTCATCCCCGTATTCTTTGGTGGCCATCTCAATGATATGGGCAGCATGCGGTGTGCCCTTCTCTCTTTCATTGCTTTCAGCCTGGCAGCATCGGCCATCTATTGTCTCAATGATATCATAGATGTGGATGCCGACCGCAACCATTCTGTCAAGTGCCATCGCCCTATAGCCTCGGGTGCGGTGAGCATTGCGCAGGCTTATCTGATGATGACATTCATGCTCCTTCTGTCGGTGGTCCCCCTCCTGCTGTTGGGCGAGGGTAGGGTGCTCACAGCAGTTATCATAGCCGGTTATGTGCTTATAAATATAGCCTATTGCACCAAACTGAAGCAATATGCCATTTTGGACGTGTGCATAATCTCATTGGGCTTTGTGATGAGGGTTATGGCAGGTGGAGTGTCTACGGGCATCGAACCCAGTAAGTGGCTTGTGCTCATGACCTTTCTGCTAGCCTTGTTTCTCTCTCTTGCCAAGCGTCGCGATGATGTGCTAAGGATGGAAGTCACGGGCATAGCACCGCGCAAGAACACCCATGGATATAATCTGGCATTCATCAATCAGGCCATCACAGTGCTGGCATCTGTCATGGTGGTATGCTATGTGATGTATACGGTATCGCCAGAGGTTACGGGCAGGCTCCATAATGATTTTGTTTATCTCACCTGCTTGCCAGTGGTGGTGGGCATACTTAGGTATCTGCAGATCACGCTGGTGTTTGAGCAGAGCGGCAGTCCAACCCGTGTGATGCTCCGCGACCGTTTCATGCAGTCGATAACAATAGTATGGTTGCTGGCCTTCGGGGTTATAATCTATTGCTGACCCCATGTGGTTATCATCTATTGCTGACCCCTTTGGGCAATAATCCATTGCAGTCTCCGTTTATCTAAACGGACGATAGTGCCCCTCGTCGGCATAAGCCAGCAGTTGCTTATCTCCTTTGCTGTCGCCGTATGCTGTGATATAGCAGTCTTCCCTTTTTATTATATTGGCGGAATGTGTTGTATTGTCTGATTGAGTAATATTGTCTGACTGTGTTATATAATCTGATAGACGTCGCACTTTCTCTTCGCCATAGCAGTTTGGTGTAGAGAAAAGTCCTGTCAGCAGTCCGTCTTTCACTTCTATCTCTGTCGATAGCACCTTGACATCAGGGCGTGATGCAAAGAAGCAGCCCACCCAGTTGATCATGCTGGCACTCACTATCACCACCTCATTGCCTTGGGCCAGGGCATTATCTATCTCCTGCATGGCTGCGGGTCGGAGCATGTGGCCATGGCTATGTGCAAAACGTCTGCAGTGGTCATTAAAAGTGTCTATGCTCATGCCAGCAAAGAAATGGGCAAACACCTTTTCCTTCACTTTATAGTTGGGATACATGCGCAGTTTCATCATCACTATGAGCGGGGCATAAAGCATAAAGCCTGTCAGCATAGGCATCAGACCAAACACGTGGCGTATGAAGGCCACGAAAGAGTCGCCGTAGGTTATGGTGCCGTCAAAGTCGAATACCGACAGTTGTCTCTTCATGCTCATGTTAGAATGTCTATCCATACTCTTATCCGTACTCTTATCCGTACTCTTATCCGTGCTTTTATCCGTGCTTTTTCTTGCCCAGAGTTTTGTTTATCCTGTTGGCAATGGCCTTGGTTATCACCTTCCAGTTGCCGTATCTGATATTTAGCATCAGTTCCTCCAGCGACCTGCCAATCTTTATCCAGGGATGGTTCCACCCCATACGTTTATACAGTCGCTGCTTATATCCCACATCTTCAATCATATACTGTGGGTGTATTAGCGGCCATTCCATCTCCAGTCTTTTCATAGTAAAGATGCGTCTCAGTCCGCGTGGTGTAGTGGCCAATGATGCTGAGAAATGCGTTGAGTCGGCGGTGAGTCCAGTATTGTTTATCATGTTTACCTTGGGCATGATAGCCAGTCCCGAGTTTAATATCATGGCGCTCCAGAAGAGGCTCTCGAAATATTCCTTTCCCGAGCGAGCATGGTCGCCCATCATGGTAGTCATATCTTTTCTCATTTTGCGGTCGTCCACCATCTTTTCCATCAGTGTCATGGCATAGTGGTCGCGGATAAAGGCATAGTCCTCCTGCCTCTTTTCAAACACCCTGCGCCATGATGCCCATCCCCATATTGAGAATACGGAGGTGAAGAAATAACTGTTGGGGCAGTAGTCTGTAACCTCGTCGGTATTAAATCCCGCTATCATCGCCACCCTCTCGTCGTGCTCATATCTGTCGAGCATCTCCTTGCAGAAAGGGAAGAACGACTGCGAAGGCACGCAGTCATCCTCAAGCACTATACATTTGTCTGCCATGGAGAAAGCCCATTTCTGCGACCTGTGACCGGAGGGGTCGCAACCCTGGTTGGTGTCCAGAAACTGCCGTTGCACGTCACATTTCCAGTCTATGTCTTCCACAATCTTACGGCATGCCATGATGCCCACCATATCCTGCTCGTTGCGCGGACCATCCTGATAGAGAAACAGTCGTGAGGGACGTGCTTTCTTCACTTCGTTGAAAACCAGTTGCAGTTTGTCTGGACGATTGAAAAAGAGCATCAGCACCGCCACGTCTATCTTTGATTCATATAACTGACCATTGGCTGCGTTGTTTTCTGTCTTTCTCTCTGTGTCGTATGAATTGTTGTCTTGCATGATTGCCACTGTTGTTGACTGGATAATAGGGTTGTTTTATTGAATTATTACAAATGTCGGGTGCAAATATATAAAAAATAAACCTTTTTTGCCCCATATTCCTATAATTATTTGTATTTTTGCATTATGGAATATATCAAGTTGTGCCAAAGGCTCCATCATTTATATCCCAAAGGAGAGTCTCGCGCCATGGTGAGCATGCTGCTCGAGTCGTGGTTTGGCATGTCTATGGCGGATGCCATGTGTGGCGGTTTGGAAAAGTTGTCGGCAGATAATACGGCTCGCGTTGAGGCTGCCATGGCTCGTTTGGAGCAGGGTGAACCAGTGCAGTATGTGTTGGGCGAGGCTTGCTTCTGCGGTCATCGCTTCTCTGTGTGTCCTGGTGTTCTCATCCCACGTCCCGAGACCGAGCAGTTGTGTCAGATTGTATCAGAGCGCATTGCCCGTTGCTCATCGCCATCAGTGCTGGATGTATGCACTGGCAGCGGTTGCATAGCAGTGAGCCTGGCTCTTGGCACTCCCCGTTCCACTGTGGAGGCATGGGATATCTCTCCTGATGCACTGCGTGTGGCGGCAGACAATGCAGTCCGTTTGGGTGCTGCTGTCAGGGTGCTCTGCCAGGATGCTTTGTGCCCTCCCCACCATCATTGCCGTTGGGATGCCGTGGTGAGCAATCCTCCCTATATCTGTCAGAGCGAGCGCAAGACTATGCATACCAATGTATTGAACTATGAGCCTGAGTTGGCTCTTTTCGTTTCCGACCATGACCCATTGGTTTTCTATAGCAGCATAGGTGCTTATGCCATTGATGCCCTCAAACCCGGTGGTCATCTCTGTTTTGAGGTCAACGCCCTCTATGCCTATGATGTGGCGGCAATGCTCGAAGTTATGGGTTATGAATGCCCTGTGGTGCTGGATGATATATACGGTAATAATCGTTTTGTATGTGCAGAGAAAAAGAAAGGAGACTGTTGATATGCCAGTGAAACCCATTAGTGCCCACGATGCCCTGTTGCGTCTGTCTGCCCTCTGTTCGCGTAGTGAGCAGTGCTGTTATGACATGGAGCGCAAGATGTGTCAGTGGAAGATGAGCCAAGAGGATATAGCCGAAGTGATGGAAAAACTATTGTCGGCGCACTTTGTTGACGACCGCCGTTATGCCGAGGCTTATGCCAACGACAAGATGCGCTATGACCGTTGGGGTCCCCGCAAGATCGACCAGATGTTATGGTTGAAGCATATTCCTGACGACATACGTAGTAAGGTGCTCGCGGCCATAGACGACGAGGAGTGGGTGAGACAACTGGGCACATTGCTCAAGTCGCGCATGCGGTCATTATCCTCTTTATCTCCTGCCGACCGCAACCGTCGTCTCCTTCGTTTTGCCATGGGTCGTGGCTTCTCATACGCCCATTTCATCCGCTGTATCGATACCACGGATGGACTGCCAGAAGATGATGATTATTAGCGATGATGCAAATTTATAGAACCCACCTTATATGTATAATCAAAGGTTGGTAACTGTTAGTATGCTTCCAGACACCCGGGGGGTGTATTCCATCAGTCTCACACCATCATTGCTCTGACCCGTTTCCAGTTCGTATATCCTGCCGCAGGCCTTGCACTCCATCTTTTGCCTGTTGCCGGTAAAGGCAAGGGTGTATACAGGGTTTCTACTGCTCTTCAGGCATGAGGGGCATTGGCGGTCGTATGCTTTCAGACCATTGAAATTGCTGCATCCCACTATCAGGCTATTGCCCGCACCCATATTGTCATAAGAGTAATAATTCTCGCGTTCGGTGGTCAGCGGAAAGTCTTCCTTGTCGCCATGATTGGGCTCTATTGTCAACCATGTAACCCCTTTCACTTTCCTGCTGCTCACACCTACATACAGACCAGGATTGTCGATGATGCGGGTGAGCACGCTGGTCTGATGTAGCGACATGTCGAAGGTGAACCGGCATGGATAGTCTGTGCTATGTGTGTTTTCAGCATCGTCGCAACCTGATAATAGCATTGCAGGCATAACCGTCAGTGCAATGAAAGAAACCAGAACCATCTTTGGCTTTTGTGTGGCCTTGATGGTTCTGATAATTCTTTTGGTAATATTGGATATTATTCCTTTCATGCAGATAGATGTTATATCATCCTTTTGGTTTTATGCTATCAGAGCTCTTTGGTATTATGCTATGCCAGCAGAGCTTTTTCTGCCTCTTCCACTTTCTCGAAATGAAATTCGGCCATACACTTGTCCATGAGGGCTGTTATCTCGTCGTTCATGAGGTTGCCAATGCTGCCTTCGTGGGTGTGGTGTATATCCTTATTGGCTATAAACTGCCCTTTCTCTATGTCCATGCCCACTTTCTTGTATGCATCTCTGAAAGGCATGCCGCTGGCTGCCAACCTGTTGACCTCTTCTACTGAAAACATCGGGTCGTATCTGCTGTCGTCGAGTATATGCCTGTTTACCTCCATCTTGTTGATGATATATGCAGCCATGTCTATGCAGTCGTTGAGTTCGTCGAAAGCAGGCATAAAGACCTCTTTCATTATCTGCATGTCGCGGAAGTAACCCACGGGCAGGTTGTTGGTAATCATCATAATCTGTTGTGGCAGAGCCTGCAGTTTGTTGCATTTGGCCCTGATGAGCTCAAACACGTCAGGGTTTTTCTTGTGCGGCATGATGGAACTGCCTGTGGTGCATTCCTTCGGCAATTTAACGAAGCCGAAGTTTTGACTATTAAACAGGCATGCATCAAAAGCCATCTTCGACAGGGTGGCGGCCACGGAAGTCATGGCTGCCGACACGTTGCGCTCCATCTTACCCCTGCCCATTTGGGCATAGACCACGTTGTAGTTCATGGTGTCGAAGCCCAGCAGTTGGGTGGTCATAGTGCGGTTGAGCGGGAATGAAGACCCATATCCAGCAGCCGAACCGAGAGGGTTACGGTTGGTAATCCTGTATGCGGCATTTAGCATCATCATATCATCGGTGAGGCTCTCGGCATAAGCGCCAAACCACAGTCCGAATGAACTTGGCATGGCCACCTGCAGGTGTGTATATCCCGGCATGAGCACATCCTTATATTGGTTGCTCTTTTCAATGAGTTGGTCGAAGAGTATCCTTACCTTCTTTACCAGTTCCTTCAGTCTGTTGCGGGTAAAGAGTTTGAGGTCGAGGAGCACTTGGTCGTTGCGCGATCTGCCGCTGTGTATCTTCTTGCCCATGTCGCCGAGTTTGCGAGTCAGCATCATCTCCACTTGCGAGTGCACGTCTTCCACATCCTCTTCAATGATAAATTCCCCACGTTGGCATATCTCATAGATATTTTTGAGTTCGCCCAATAGCACTGGCAGTTCATCCTTGCCTATGAGGCCTATGCTCTCGAGCATGGTTATATGTGCCATTGACCCCATCACGTCGTATTTGGCCAGCATCAGGTCCATTTCCCTGTCTCTGCCCACGGTGAAACGCTCTATCTCCTTGTTTACCTCAAAATCCTTTTCCCAGAGTTTGTTCATTTCTATAAGTTTATTGTTGGTGTTACGGTATCTGTTGCCCACTGCTGTTGGCCATTTCCAAACCTCTGTGTGCGGGCTTAGTATCTTATCATCGCCAGGGCTTCGGCTATCTTCTCCACACCTTCTGTCAGAGGTTTCTGCACCATGCCTTTGATAAACATGTTCACTTCTGCCTCGAGGGTGAGTTTCATCTTGCTCGACTCCTCGCCCGTGGGCAGCAGTTGAATCCAGAGGGTGAGAGGGATGGGAGAGTTGTCGGTCTGCATCTTTATCAGTTTGGCAGGCTCGCGCTCCACTATGTGCATTGATATGTCGCCCACGGGAGATTTGACTTTCAGTGAGTCTGCATCAAAGCTGAGGTCTTTGACCTTATCCTCGGGCAGCTTATCTTTTATTTTCTCCAGGTTGTTGAGGTCGCTGAGCATGTCATACACCCTCTGCTGGGCGTATGGTATGGCTTTCACGCTACTTTCAAATCGGGATTTACTCATGTTATAATTGCTTTCTTGTAGAAATAATCTATTGTTGTTCTTTTATCTATATACCGTGCCGCCATGGTTATTTCATCCACTCAGAAGGATTTGCTCTCCACTGATGGAGCAGTTCCACATCTTCGTTCTTGATATAGCCAGTCTTGAGAGCCTGCTCCACCACGTGCTCATAGTCGGTGAGGGTCACAAGTTTCACTCCTGCCTTGGCAAAAGCCTCTTCTGCCACGGGGAAACCATAGGTATAAGAAGCAACCATGCCGACAACCTCCACACCGTATGCCCTAAGAGCCTCCACGGCCTTGAGGCTGCTGCCACCAGTAGAAATCAAGTCTTCCACTACCACCACCTTGGCACCCTTGGCGAGCTCACCCTCTATGAGGTTGCCCATGCCATGGTCTTTGGCCTTGCTACGCACATAAACGAAAGGCATGTTGAGTTCGTCTGCCACCAAGGCACCTTGTGCTATGGCACCAGTAGCCACGCCAGCCACAGCCTCTGCCTCGGGGAAATGCTCCATCACACAATGGCATAACTCCAGTTTCACGAATTTTCTCAGTGCAGCAAAAGAGAGCGCTTTTCTGTTGTCGCAATAGAATGGCGATTTCCATCCCGATGCCCATGTAAAGGGGTTGTTGGGTTCCACTTTGATTGCCTTGATGTCGAGCAGTTTCTTTGCGAGGATAGTCTTTGTTGATTCCATGATTCTATAAATATTTTATTGTTATTGCATGCTATTATGGTCTTCCCACCTTGTCCTATTAAGGCGTTTCAACCATATTCTTTGCAAAAGTAGGCAAAAAATCCGTTATGGCAGAGGTAATGAGTATTAAAATGTGTGAAAACACTTGTTTTGTTCGATAAATTATGATACCTTTGCAGCGCAATAGCCACAACAGGTCTGTTTGCAACGGCTGCCGCAATGGTGGAATTGGTAGACACGAGGGACTTAAAATCCCTTGGCCAGTGATGGTCGTGCGGGTTCGAGTCCCGCTCGCGGCACCCTTCAATGCATGCAAAGGATAACAGATGAATCCTTGCAATACATTAATAATCCAAAGCACATTAAAAATCCAAATATTTTCTGATATGCAAAAAACAAACATCCTTATTCTGTCGGCAGCTGCTACAATGCTGCTGGCCTCATGCTCCAAACTCGGAGAGTTAGGTTCTGAGAATTTCAAGGCTGTACCTAATCCTTTGGAGTCTCATGCTGGCAACGTGGCCGTTGTCGTGAATGGCATGATTCCAGAAAAATACATGAAGAAGAAAGCGGTAATAACCATCACACCAGAGTTGAGATATGCAGACAAGACAGTGCGCGGCAGTAGCACTACATTGCAGGGAGAGAAAGTGGCTGGCAACGACCAGGTCATCTCTTACCTCCTCGGAGGAACATTCCCCCTCAAGTCTACATTCAATTATGAGAATGGAATGGAAAAGAGCGAACTCTATCTCGTCTTCGATGCCATGCTCGGCAAGAAACAGGTAGACCTGCCAGCCGTGAAGGTGGCAGACGGAGTGGTGGCCACATCTGAATTCTATCGCTCCACCGTCAAGAGTGCAGCACCATGCATCGCTCCCGACAGCTTCAAGCGAGTAAGCGAAGAGCATCTCGAGGCCAACATCCGTTTCCTCATACAGCAAGCCACACTACGCAAGAGTGAACTGAAAAACAACTCTGTCACCGAGTTTGTGAAACTCATACAGAAGATCGGACAGGACCCTGAAGGGCTCAACGTGAGCGGCATCGAGGTGTCTGCCTATGCTTCTCCTGATGGTGGTCTCAAACTCAATGAGAAACTGGCCGACGCACGTCAGAAGGCTACAGAGAAATATCTCAGCGACCAGATGAAGCAGTCAAATGTAGACAGTCCTATAGATGCCAAATATACAGCACAGGACTGGGAGGGATTCCAGCAGTTGGTGGGTGCCTCTGACATTCAGGACAAGGATGTCATATTGCGTGTGCTCTCGATGTATAAGGATCCTGAGGAGCGCGAGCAGCAGATCAAGAACATAAGCGCTGGCTTCCGTGAACTTGCCGATGGCATCCTGCCTCAGTTGCGCCGCGCACGCCTCACCATCAACTATGAGATTATCGGTCGCGACGACGAGCAGATAGAGGCTCAGTTAGCTTCCGATGCCACACAACTCAGCGTAGATGAGATGCTCTATGCTGCCACACTCACCGAAGACCTCGACCGCCAGGAGCAGATATACAAGCAGACCACCACTATCTATCCTAACGACTGTCGCGCTTATAATAATATCGCTGCCATCGAATATGCCAAGGGTAATTATGCTGAGGCAAAGAAATATATCCAGAAGGCACAGGCCATAACCCCCAAGAATGCTGAGGCTACCGCCAATCTCGCACTTATGTCGCTGACCAATGGAAAGGTGGATGAGGCTGAGCAGTATCTCGCACAGTCGGCAGAAGCCAATGGTGTGAAGGAGGCTCTCGGTAATCTCGCCCTCGCCAAGGGCAACTATCCACTGGCTGAGCAGTATTTCAAGGGCATCAGCAGTAATAGTGCTGCACTGGCTCAAATCCTAAACCGCAACTATGCTCAGGCTGCCACCACACTTAATGGAATAGCCAAACCAGATGGCAACACCCATTACCTCCAGGCTATTTTGGCCGCACGCCAGGGTAACAAGTCGGCTGCCGCAGCAGCACTCGAAAGTGCGTTTGCCAAAGATCCTTCGCTCAAGGACAAGGCAGCACAAGACCTCGAATTCCTCAATATCAGATGAAACAATCATCTATACTGATATTGCTCACCCTGATAGTGGTGTCGTGTGGTGTGCCCAGCGGACGGTTCCGTCTTGAGGGGCGCTTCCGCCACCTCAATCAGGGTGAGTTCTATGTATATGCCCCTTACGCCATCAACTCAAAATTAGATACCATCAAGGTGGCAGATGGGCGTTTTGCCTACGAGTGTGATATGGTTGTGCCCACCACTCTCGTAATGCTCTTCCCCAATTTCTCTGAGCAACCCGTGTTTGCCGCTCCTGGCACCAAGGTAACCATAAGTGGCGATGCGTCGCATCTGCGCGAGATGGAGATAAAAGGTGGCAACGATAATAAGTTGATGTCTGAATTCAGGCAGGCCACGGCGTCTATGTCTCATCAGCAGATCGTGGGGCAGATAGAACAGTTTGTGGCCAACAACCCCAAGTCGCCAGTGAGTGCTTATCTCATTCGCCGTTATCTCATTGAGCATCCTGAGGCTGACTATGCCAAGGCCGCCAGCTTGCTCAAGCGAATGGCACCCGCAGACAATGATAATCAATGGTCGCCTGCCGATGTCAAGACCATGGCGCAGTTGGCAAAGTCGGTTGTTGGTGCTACCATTCCAGATATTGTCAAATCCCCATACGCCAAGGTCACAGTAGTATATACCTGGGCCACATGGAGCAATGAATCTCTCGACATGCAGCGTGCACTCGGCAAACTCTATCGCAATAATCCTAATAACGTCACTCTTGTGGGCATCTGTCTCGATGGCGACAAGAAAGTATACAAGCGGCGTGTTGATGCCGACAGCATCAAATGGCGCACCATTTGCGATGGCATGATGTGGCGCAGTCCTGAACTCCAGCGCACGGGTCTCATGTCGGTGTCGCAGGCCATCGTAGCCGACTCCAAGGGTAAGATAGTATTGCGCAGTAGCGACGCTTCGGAGATAGAAAAGCGTGTCTCCTCATTATTGAAATAATCGTGGTTTGATTGAAATAATCATAGTTTTTTGATAGTACTCGTATGTTAGTCAAGACTTATTGTGCCGCCATCAGCGGACTGCAGGCCATCACGGTAATGGTAGAGGTGAGCATCACCCGTGGAGTGATGTTCCGCTTGTCTGGTCTGCCCGACACCTCTGTTAAGGAGAGCCACGACCGTATTGCCGCTGCTTTGGCTAACAACGGATATCGCATACCATTGGCTGACATTACCATCAATCTTGCTCCTGCCGACCTGCGCAAGGAGGGTAGCGGCTATGACCTACCCTTGGCCATAGCACTGCTT
Organism: Prevotella sp.; assembly: GCA_022782305.1. Lineage (GTDB taxonomy): Bacteria > Bacteroidota > Bacteroidia > Bacteroidales > Bacteroidaceae > Prevotella. Next base: position 29,318 of record JALFPC010000051.1, read on the forward strand.
GCCGCCGACAATAAAATTGACTCTACACTGCTCGATAAGTATATGCTGATAGGGGAACTCGGACTAGACGGACGACTCCAACCTGTAAAGGGTGCGCTACCCATAGCCATTCTGGCGCGGGCAAGCAAGTTCAAGGGACTGATAGTGCCGAGCCAGAATGTGCGTGAGGCTGCCGTGGTTAACAATCTTGAGGTGTATGGCATGGATAATATTTGTCAGGTTATCGACTTCCTGCAGGGTGGCAGTTATCAACCCGAACAGGTAGACACACGCCGCATCTTCTATGAGCAGCAGAGCCAGTTTGAAGCCGACTTCGCTGATGTGCGCGGACAGGAGTCCGTGAAACGTGCTCTTGAAGTGGCTGCGGCAGGAGGGCATAATCTTATCATGACAGGACCTCCGGGCAGCGGTAAGTCTATGATGGCCAAACGATTGCCTTCTATCCTTCCTCCACTGTCGCTGTCGGAGAGTCTGGAAACCACACAGATCTATAGTGTGGCAGGCAAGTTGGGCAGTGGCACCACACTCATCTCGCAGCGACCTTTCCGTTCGCCCCATCACACCATCTCGCCAGTGGCACTGGTGGGAGGAGGCAACACGGCGCAACCAGGAGAGATATCACTTGCCCACAATGGTGTGCTGTATTGTGATGAGTTGCCCGAGTTCAATAGAAATGTGCTGGAGGTATTGCGCCAGCCGCTTGAAGACCGTCTCATCACTATCTCCCGTGCCCGTTATACTGTTGAATACCCTTGTTCATTCATGTTTGTAGCATCCATGAATCCCTGTCCATGTGGATATCATGGCGACCCTACGCATGAGTGCCGTTGCACACCAGGACAGATACAGCGTTATATGTCGAAAATCAGCGGTCCTCTGCTCGACCGTATCGATATCCAGTGCGAGATACAGCCTGTCACCTTCAATGAGCTGTCTACGCTCAAACCAGGAGAGCCTTCTGCCGCCATACGCGAGAGGGTAGTGGCAGCACGCCATATCCAGGAGGTGCGCTATAAGGATTTCAAGGGCATCCATTGCAATGCCCAGATGACCGAGCGCATGCTTCACCAGTATGCCGAACCCGATGCTGAGTCTTTGGATATGTTGCGTATGGCCATGGAGCGTCTGCAACTCTCAGCGCGTGCCTACGGACGCATACTGAAAGTGGCTCGTACCATCGCCGATCTCGATGGTAGCGAGCGTGTGCTC
>JALFPC010000057.1 GCA_022782305.1 Prevotella sp.
ATTGTCAGCATTGTTTGTAACATTGATGACAGGAGTAGCAGCCTGGCTCTTGATTATTACATCGAGAGAAGCCACATTGCTTGGGTTGTATCCATCGGCATAAGCAATAGCCTTAACGGTGGCAGCCTCTGTGAGAGTGAATGACTCTGTATAGAGGGTGCTGGCATCTGTAGGATCTGTACCATCGATGGTATAGTAAACCTTTGCTTCCTTGTTAGAGCAAGAGATGGCAACGTCGGTAGCGAGGTTCTTGTTTACCTGAGAAATAGAAGGAACGGCAACTGGAGTAACCTGAGCCTTGGTTTGAGCCAATACATTGATGGCGTTTACAAGGATAACAGGCAACACATCAGTGTTGGCTACAGCCATGTTTTCTGCATCGTATGGCAAGTAAATATAAGAGTTGCGCACTGGATTGTGCTGGTGGATAGCCACAGCATCACCAGCAGTAGCGAGCACCTTATCATTAGCGAAATATTCGCCTAACTTAACGGCCTTCACTCCACCCTCTGTAAGGAGTTCGAGAGCTGTTGGGTCGAGGTCAGCGAAGAGTTTGTTCTCTGCCTGATCCTCAGGAACGACAACAGAAGTTTCGGTTGTAGCCACTGCGGTAGCCATACCCCAAGCCTCTGCAAGAGCTGCATTGAGAGAGAGCACTGGCTGATATGCAACAGCGGTCTTAAGAGCAGTAGCAGCAGGATCGGTAGCCTTTACAGAAGGAGAGATGACAACAACATCATATTCCTGAAGGGCCTCGAGAGTGGTAGCTTCAGCAGCACTTATATTGGTAACTTCAATACCATCGGCACTTGCAAGGAATACATTGGCAAGTTCCTCTTCTGCAGTAGCAGGGTCTGCAACATATGCAACCTTTTTGGCCTCCTCTACAGGTGGTTCGTCACCCTCACCAACAGTGATATAATAGATGTGGCAACCATTGGTGTTGCGGATCTGGATATCGAAGGTACCATCATCGTTAGGAGTATCAGTAGCATCAGCAGGCACGAGCCACTCGAAATCCTGATAAGTGGTAGGCACTGCATTGGCAACACCTTCAGGATTCAGCAGTTTGGTACCGCTGGTACCGCGGCCGATATAGAGTTCCACACCACGAGCATCAGTCTGCTTGTGAGACTCAACACCCATCTTAATAATGGTACCAGGAGCAACATGAGGAATAACGAAGTAATTCTTCTTTTTGCTACCCAACCATAGGTAAGAAGGTCCGTGATAATTCTGGAACGCAGCGTCAGTGGCATTTGCATTCTGATAGTTCACGGCAATAGCGAGAGAACGGGAAGCGGTATTTGTATACCAAAGACCCTCGAGTTCCTTAATCACGTTGCCATTGGCAGTAAGGTTTACTTCGCCACTGGCATTACCCATAGCGGTAACCTCCCAAAAGCAGTTGTCCTTTGACAAGTCGGTAGGAGCAGTGCCAGAGGCCTTCTCAATATCCGACCAGTCAGAACCTGCAATAAGGTTTGCATGAGTTTCTGCACTCCACTTCGTGAAGTCCCACGACTTACGATACTGTGCGTTCACCACGATAGCAAACACCAGCATGGATAGTAGTAAAAATGATTTTTTCATCATGGTTTTTTAATTGATAGATTGTTAATAATAAATATGTATATCTCTGTTGTTTTTATTCAGCAGATTTCAACCGGAGGTCATAAGGCACCCAGTTTCCACCAGCCATAATCTTGGCCCTTATCTCCTCGCTCTTGCCAGTAGCCTCATACTTTGGACATACACGGTCTGCAATGATAGACAGGTCGTTATATCTCACGGCCATACGGTTCATGAAAGCGTAAGTCTTACCTTCTACGGGGAACTCAAGCATGGTCTCGTCGAGGATGGCGAGATCGTTAAACTTCATAGTGCCCTTCTCACCCAATTCGAGTAAGGTGGTTTTGACAGGTCTTGCCGAAACGCCCTGACAGCACCTCAGACCTTGGGATGGGTATTTGCGTGTGCCCCATTCTGCGTCACCGGTCCAGTTGCGAGAGAATCCTTCCCACTCTGGGTCACCATCCACAAAGATCTCTTTGGTCACACCAGTATTGAACACACCATTCATGGCTATGAACCTCTTAAGATGATTGAGGGCCTCAGCCAGCATCATGTGATACTGTGTAGCACGATAGATATAGATATGCACGTCGTCCTGATAAGCATTGGCCCTGACACTGCTACCTACTGGTCGGAACTTGGCCACATAGGGCACACCAGCACTATTACCGAAATTGCATTTGTATCGAGCCTCTTGTGTGGTACCTCCAGGGTTGAAATCCTTGTCAAGATAGCGATTCATGCCCAGTTCAGAGGGTCTTAACCAGTATTTGTTAGGATATTCATTGGAGAAATGCTTGAGCAGTGTATTGGTTTGATTCTTTGTATAGTCATAGATGAGAGCAGCCACTACTTCGCTTTGGTAAGGCTGTGCATAATTCCAGATAGAAGAATACTTTCCTGGTGTGGCAGCAGAAGGCAACCAGTATACAGAAGAACCTGGATCTTTAGGAGTAACCATATATTTGCAGTCGGCATAATATGTGAGTATCTTCAGCAGTACGTCGGCAGCTTTCTTGTAATAAACCTCAGAAGCAGGGTTAGGAGTGGTCTGTTCTGCAAAGTCCTTGTCGAGGCAAGCACCCTTCCAAAGGCATAGCTCAGCATAGAGTCCCTCGTATGGAGGCACCATCCAGTTCCACTTGCGGTATTGTGAGTTGGCGGCATTGGTAACATTTTCTGGGTCGAGCCATGCTATCCAGTCGATGGTGCGATTGGTTGTCACGCCATACATGCCATTGTCCATAAGCATTAGGCACTGGTCCATAAGCTGATTCATATCCATGAGTTTGAAACCATTGGCCTCGGTGATATCAGTAACCTTAGCAATAGGATCGTCAAACCATACAGCCTTGCCGTAAATCTCACCAATAGTCTTATATGCCCACACCTTGATGCGGATGGCAGAAGATACGAGGTTCTGCCATATCTCATCATCCACATCAGGATTATTACGATAGTCGCCCATTTTGGCAAGATAGTCATTGCATGCTATCACCACCTCATAATATCCTGAGGGGTCAGCATAACTATTGCCCTGCAAATCGGTATCATAATTATACAATGATATGAGTTCAGGATTAGAGTCCTCAGTAGGTTCAAGTAGTTCGGCGCGGGTATCGGTAAGCAATATCTCCTTATCGCCCACAGCCTGCATCTTGGTCATGAGTCCGAGAAATCCCGTATACATCTCAGTATTTGATGAGATATAATCTTCTCCGTTCAATTCATCGTCGGTATCTGGATCGAAGAAGTCGCTGCATGATGATATCATAACTGTTGTGAGCATCATGAGCAATAAAGCGGAAATCTGATATAATTTTCTTTTCATTGTTGTAATCAATTAGAAATTAGAACTTGAGATTAACACCGAATTTCACTGAGCGTGGTGCGCAGACCTTTGCATAGTCAACGCCCTGCATCATGGTGCTGTTGGAGTATGAGAACTCGGGATCCAGTCCGAGATAGTCTGTGAAGGTGAAGAGGTTCTCTCCTGATACAAATACTGTTCCACCGAGGAGGAAGTTCCACAATGGTTTGTCCCATGTATAACTGAGTGTGATGTCACGCACCTTGAGATACGAAGCATCCTCTATCCATCTGTCGCTAAACTCATTATTTCCTACTCTGTCGCCATAGCTTGCTCGTGGAATATCGGTCTGCTGACCTTCCATAGACCATCTTCTGGCCATAGAGATGCTCTGGTTTGAGAAGTCCTTGCCCGACTCGGTGATGCGTCTCACGGCGTTGTATGCATCGTTGCCTACAGAGTAAGCGAGTGTGATGTCGAGAGCGAAATTCTTGTATTCGAGTCTGCTGAAGATGCTTCCGAAGAAGTCTGGAGTAGCACTTCCGAGCACTTGTCTATCTGCATCGTTGATGATATGGTCGTTGTTTACATCCACATAATGCACGTCACCTGCCTCGTATGCTATGCCGCTTCGGTTGCGCAGGTCAGCAGCTTTGGCCTCATCGGTAGTAGCAAACACGCCCTTGGTCTTGAATCCATAGAATGAGTATGGGTCTTCGCCAACCATTGTGATGATTTGTGCATCATCGTCGAGAGTCGTAATGATATTGCTGATGTCGCCGAGCGACTTAACCTGGTTTTTGAGAGTTGTGAGGTTTCCACCCACAGTCCATTTCCAGTCACTGTTGTAAATAGGAGAAACGGCCAATGAGAGTTCCACACCCTTTGAAGAGATCTCTCCATCATTATTATAATAGGTGGAGGTGCCGAGGATAGAAGAACGTATGCCTGTCATAAGCACGTCTTTGGCATTGATATCATAATAGGTGGCACCAAGCTGGAGTCTGTTGTTCCAGAGAGAGGTTTCAAGTCCTACGTTGAGAGTATAGTCGCGCTCAGCTTTGAGTTTGGTGTTTGGCACGTTTGCTCTCACGATACCAGCAATGGTCTGGTATGGCTGTGATGTGTAGTAATACTTTCCTAACTTGCTGCTATAGCGACTGTTGCCGAGCACACCATAGTTGGCAAAGATATTCAGTTTATTTACGAAGTTGACATCCTTGAGCCAAGGCAACTGCTTAGCCATGAGGGTTACATCGGCAGCGGGATAGAAGGTCATGCGCGTGGCATCCTTGCCTATGCTTGATGCTCCGTCGAAAGAGGCAGTCACACCCACCTTTACCAAGTGGTTGAAGGTATAGTCAACCTTGCCAAACCAGTTGAGCCAGTTCCATTTGTTGTTGTAACCAGAGAAATACTTACCCAAAGACTGTGCGTCGCCAAGAGTCTGATAGAAGTCATTATTTGAGTTGCGACCATAGGCAGCATCATACTCATAACTTGTCATGAGCGACTGGAAGCCAGCCATGAACTTGAACTGATGCTTCTCAGAAGGCTGGAGAAGATATTCACCATTGGCTCCATAGAACATGTTGAAGGTGTGGTTGGTACCCACGCGTGTCGAGTTCTCTGATTTGCCATACTGGTCGAAGAGTGGTGAGATATCATTATTGTTCTTTCCCGGAATGAAGGTCTCCTCTTGGTTGTAGTTGTAATACATGCCAACAATGGCATTGAGGGTGAGGTTTTTGAGAGGATGATAAATGAGTTGTACCTTGGCATTCATGTCATACTGTCTGTTTTTGGCATAGAGCGAACCAACGAGAGCCGAAGGGTTGCTGACGATGAAATCCTCATTTTCGATGGCACCATACCAATAACTCGAATATTTATCGATGAGGTTGCCATACATATCGCTCTTGCGTGGACTAAGTAGCGGACTGCGACGGTAGGCAGCCAGCAGAGGGTTGGTCTCAAGCGACATGCCCTGCTCTTGATAGTCACCATTCAGATATGCGGCATTGATTGCCGTCTGGATTTCAAACTTCTTGCTCACCAACACAGAGGCATTCACCTGCGCATTGTATCTCTGCGAAGAGGTATTCTTGAGTGTTCCCTCATCATTGAGATATCCGAGAGAGATATTATACTTGGCTATGTTGTCACCACCTTCCACACGGAAGAGCAAATCGGTAGTGGAACTGGTGCGGTATATCTCATCCTGCCAGTCAGTATTGTACTGATAGAGGTAAGCCTTGTTGGCATTGGGGTCGGTAAGGAATGTGAAATCATTGAAGAACTGCTCCATGTTGGGGTAATAGGTCATACCCATATCCGAGAGGTAGCCCTTATATTCTGCCGACTCCATGAGCGGAATGCGCTTGTTGTTCCAATTGGTGCCATACACAGCAGAGAAAGAGATGCGGGTGTTGACATCGGTGGAAGTGGCCTGGTCGGTTTCTATGAGTATCACTCCATTGGATGCCATTGAACCATAGATGGCGGCATCGGCACCCTTGAGCACTGTTACATTTCGGATGTCCTGACCATTGAGAGCTTGGAACACAGAGCGTGAATAGCCATTTACGATCTGACTTACGTTCATGTCGGGCATATAAGGTATACCGTTGATAACCACCAGAGGACAATTTTCAGCCATGAGCGACTTGATGCCTCGCAACTGCAAATAGGCACCTTCGCCGGTCATACCGCTTTTGTTGATAACGTTGAGACCCGTAACCGAACCCTTGAGAGCCTTGTCGATAGAAAGCGAACCGAGGGCAAAGTCCTTGCGGTTTATATTGGTGACACCTGCCACATTAGGATTGTTCTCCTCCTTGGTATAAGGCAGGAGTGTGGTTTCATTATACCTTGTATTTGAAGTCTCGATGAGGTTTACATTGAGTTTCGACTCAGCGGCATTGTCCACATACTCGGTCTTGGTATAGAAACCCTCACGAATGAAACTGATGAGCGAGCCGTCCTTCACATCCTCTATGGTGAAGGAACCGTCGGCAGCAGAGCGCACGGTCTTGCATCCTGGGCAGGTGATGACCACCTCTGCAACAGGTTGGTTGGCTGAGTTTACCACCTTACCGGTAACCTTCTGCTGAGCCATGGCACTGGAAGCCACCATGATAGGGAGGCCCAGGCACAATACTATTTTTTTGATATCTTGGTTCATAGACGATAACTTTTCAATTAATAGTTGTTTACAGTAGGACGCAGACACCAGTGGCACAGTGTCATGGAAGTCTGGTCGTTCCAGTTGTCTGCCTCTATGCGTATCACGATGCGCACTGCTGAGTTGTCGCCATGCACATCGGGTATGGTAACCTCATCGATGATGGGACCGCCGTCGGTATCATAGTTGCCCGACTTACTTGAACCACCCATTGACTGCACCACGCTTGGGTCGTAACCCTCAGGATAGCGGTCTGGCAGTGTGGCACCACGGTCGTAGTGGTATGTGGTGGCCGAACCGAGCATAATATCAGACGATGTTGCCACAGGCTCTGCCTGTCCTTCTACATAAACCTTCACGCGTATGGTCATGTTCTGGTTTTGCTTGAATCCCATAGCCAAGCGGTAAGAACCTGGAGGTATGCAGAAAGGTGTTACCTCAGTGCCGCCTTCAGCCTTTTGAGATAGTTTGATAGGAGTGAAATCGAGTGCGAGGTTACCCTGTGTGCCGTCGTCTCCAGGCTTTAGTATGAGCACTCTGTCTTCGTGCAAAGGCCATGCACCAGGCAGTGGTGACCATGCGGCCACGTCGGTATTGCACTTAGAGAATGCCATATTGGTCATCTTGAAATATTCTGCCTTCTGCTCGTCGGTGCAGTTCTCATAGTAATAGAACCAGTCCTTGAGTCTGTACATAAGCAGGTTATTAGGCAAGTGGAGTTTCTTTACCTCATAAACGATACCATTGGAGAGTTCGGTAGCACTGGCAGCATCTATCTGATGAGCATTGGTACGCCACTGCTTGCCAAAGATGCTCTTGAGGTCGTTAGCCTCGCTGTTCTGCAGTTCCTCTGCCGTATACCTTTTATTAAAGAAGGCAGCATCGAGAATCCACTGCTTGATTATGGAGTCTGAACGCTCCAGTCCCCATTTGGCCAAACGCTCATGGGCATCTGCCATTGCAGCATTGATAACATCATTGCTGTAGAGGAGCATGGTGGCGGTGAGCGACTCAGAATTCATGTCGAAGCCCACATCCTCGAAATGCTTGTTGGTATAGATAAACACTGAGTCGTATACGGTGTTACCCTCTTCGTTTACTCCGATGGCCTTGCTGTTCTGCTTGTCAAAGACCTTGCCACCGCTGCTGAGCACCATCTCCCTGAAGATAGAGTAATTATCTTCAAGATTATTGATATAGTCAGAGAGTGAAGTAGGTGTGTTTATCATGTCGGAGATGACATAGATATAACCATTGTTTGTCTGCACCACCTCCTGCACAGCAGCATTGTTGAAGAGTATATGATCAACGATATGTCCTGCCTGTCCAAGCGAGTCCATGGTCACGTTCACATACTTTCCGTGCCACATCATGAGACGGTCGCCATTATGCAAGTTGGCAGGCGAAATGGATACGTCGCTAACATGCGAGCGGGTCACAAAGGTCTGGTCTTCAGCCTCACCTTCAGGCTGCTTGAACTTATCATCAGTAACCACGAGCATTGTACTCAACTGCCCCTTGGTATTGAGTTCATCATAAATACCCTGGTCGGCAAAGAGTTTGTTCATATTAGAGAGGTCTGCTCTCTGCTCCATATATTGCTGGCTACTCATCTTGACAATCTTGAGCTCTGCGTTGTCGATAGCGGTAGTGGAGTCACCATAGTGGTCCTTATCCTCGAGTTCAGAGCAAGCGCCAAGTGCCATTGCCATCAGTCCGCAGGCGAATGCTTTGGCTGTCATGGTCTTGAGCCATTGATTATTGTACTTCATATTCTTGGTCTTTTAGTATTATTGTACTGGAATGAAGGTTATGCAGTCAAACTGCAGTGAGAACTTGCTGTTTGAACTAGCTGCAGGGTCGAGAATGACCATCTTGAAATTGTGTGCAGAAGTCTCTGTGAACTCAATCTCGTCGATGATTGTAGACTTGTATATACCCGGAAGTGCGCTTGGCACCTTGGTATACGGTGTGGTATACACCTTATGGTTAGGTGTGGGCACCTCTCCCGTTTCCTTGTCTTCATCGAAGGTGATCTTTACAAGACCTCCGTTGCCATCGGTCTGCTGGCGCATGAAACTCTGCGTAGATGTATAGATGATGGAGAGTTCCAAACGATACTTTCCTCTTACGATGGTAGGAGTGGTCATCTCGACGCTACCCATATAACCGAGGTTGAAGACTATACGGTCGTTATTATTTGCGGTGAGTGTTTCGCCGCTAACCTTGTATGCCTTTGTGGTAACATAGTCGATATCGCTGTATGAACTATTCTTGCTGCCCGACTCACCCATTTCGAAGGTGAAGCAAGGAGCATTTGACACGCGGAAGCGTGTTTCTGTAGTCACTGGTTCCACAGGCTGGTATTCCTCCACGGGTACTATGCTCTTGATGTCGGCATAGTCGGCAAAGTCCCAAACCACGGTAGCCTGCTCTGGTTCCCATACCGGCAACCATGCATTGAGTTCATGCACATATCCGTTGCGTGAGAGCACATCGGAGTTGGCAGCCACAAACTGTGCGCTCTCCCCTGCCCCATTGATGGTATACCTGAGGTTGTCGTCGGTGGCCAGGGTGTCTTCTTGAATGGTGAACACCTGGTTTTTGGCCGATGCACTCCATATACGGAGTTGTCCCTCAGCCCCTGCGAGGTCAGCCCTCTTGAGCA
>JALFPC010000118.1 GCA_022782305.1 Prevotella sp.
CTTCCATGTGGTTATGTCCCTCGTTACAAGGAGGGGCAGGATGCCGCATAGTATTAAAAAACAATAAATATGTATTTTTTCAAAAAAATCATGTCGCGTAACTCTTTGAAAAACAGGGTGGACGCTATATTGGTGGTTTACCATATATTCAGCAGTGGTGAACATATATTCAGCAGTGCGGAATATAAATTAAACAGTGCGTGTAGTAACATTATTATAGGGTATTATGCAAATATCTATACGACTTTTTTATACATTTACAACTATCAATCAGATGGCGTCTCATTAACTAATTTGGTTTTCTTCATTTACAATTATTCAAAGCATAATGTGGAGTGCCTAAAGCACAAGTACAAAGACATGGTTAAATTGAGGGGAATGGGTCTGACTAATAGATTTCAAAAACAAAACTGGCTCTTCTTTTGCGGATAATACGCAAACGAAAAGCCAGTTCAATTTATGTTAGTGATAGTATTTTTACTGGGAAAAAGGAGATGAGATGTCTCACTTATTCGGCCGACTCAAACTCGCGCAGGAATCGGGTATCGTTTTCTGAGAACATGCGCAGGTCGCTGACCTGATATTTGAGGTTGGTGATACGCTCCACACCCATGCCAAAGGCATAACCAGTATATATAGAACTGTCTATACCACACTGCTCGAGCACGTTTGGATCTACCATGCCACAACCCAATATCTCTACCCAGCCAGTGTGCTTGCAGAATCCGCAACCCTTGCCGCCGCAGATATGACAGGAGATGTCCATCTCGGCACTTGGCTCTGTGAAGGGGAAATAGCTGGGGCGCAGACGTATCTTGGTGTCTGCACCAAACATCTCGCGGGCAAACGACAATAGCACCTGCTTGAGGTCGGTAAACGACACGTTGCGGTCTATGTATAATCCTTCTACCTGATGGAAGAAACAATGGGCACGGGCGGTGATGGCCTCATTGCGGTATACACGTCCGGGGCAGATAATGCGTATTGGTGGTTGTGTGGACTCCATGACGCGTGCCTGCACCGAACTGGTATGGCTGCGCAGCAGAATATTCTTGGTTACGTCGCCCAGGGCACTCTGCTCTACAAAGAAGGTGTCTTGCATGTCGCGGGCGGGATGGTCGGCGGCGAAGTTCATCTTGGTGAAGACATGCAGGTCGTCTTCAACCTCTGGTCCGTCGGCAAGGATGAAGCCCATACGCGAGAAGATGTCAATAATCTCATTTGTCACGATAGTAAGCGGATGGCGTGTGCCAAGGGCAATGGGATAAGGGGTACGGGAGAGGTCGATGCCGTCGGTTTGCGAGTCGCTGGTTTCAAACTGCTTCTTTAGTGCGTTGAGTCTATCCAGTGCAGTCTGCTTGAGTTCATTGATTTTTATTCCCACCTCTTTTTTCTGTTCGGCAGGCACACTGCGAAAATCATTCATGAGCATAGAAATCTCGCCTTTCTTGCTCAGGTATTTGAGTCTGAGGGCTTCTATTTCTTCAGCGTTTGTGGCGCTCATGGCTTTTACTTCTTCCAGAAGAGTAGCTATTTTGTCGAGTATCATCATTGCTATAGATTAAAATTTTCTGCAAAGGTAATATTTTTCTGTTGAAAACGTGCAATATATGAAAATAAAGTTGTACTTTTGCCGAAATTTGAGAGGCGGGAGACCCCGTATAGTATAATGAAAAGGATTTTAATCGTTGTAGTTGCATTTGTTTGTGTTATGTTTTCCTGCCAGGGAGACAAGACAGAAAATGCTGTGAGCAACAATGACTCAGACTCGGTGGTTGCCGATACCGTGGCTACCGACACTATCGAACAACTCGTGGAAGAGACACCTATGCCCAAGGCGGCAGATGAACTCTTTGATGATTTCTTCTTCAATTTTGCTGCGAATGGCAAATTGCAGAAGCGAAGGATTATGTTTCCATTGAAGGAAAGAGACGGCGAAGAGGTCGTAATGATTAACAAGAAGGACTGGAAGACAGAGCATTTCTTTATGCAGCAGGGGTTCTATACGTTGCTCTTCGACAACCGCAAGCAGATGGAACTGGTGAAAGATACTACTATCAATCATGTGGTGGTGGAGAAGATTTTTCTCAACAACCATAGGGTGACCCAGTATATCTTTGACCGCATCAAGGGATTATGGGTAATGAAAGAGATTGTAAAGAAAGCTATGAACGAAACCAACAATGCCTCATTCCTCGATTTCTATCGACATTTCTCTACCGACACACTCTTCCAGATTAACAGCCTCGATAATCCTGTGCACTTCGTGGGCCCCGATCCCGACGACGACTTTGCCACCATGGAGGGACTGATAACTGCCGAGACATGGCCGGCTTTTGCACCAGAACTACCGTCTGACGTGATATATAATATTATCTATGGGCAGAAATACACTGAGAGCGACCATAAGATCTTTGTGCTTAGAGGCATAGCAAACGGTTTTGAGATTGAACTCACCTTTGTGCGCAAAAATAATAAATGGTTGCTTGAGAAAATGGTTAACTGACAAATCAATTTTACCATAAGACAATGACAATATATAATGATTATGACCTGACCTGTCATAATACCTTTGGCATTAGCGCCACATGCCGCAGATATATCGACTATGACAGCACCGAAGATGCCATAAAGGCGGGGCGCATGATTAGCCAACAACCATATATAATAATAGGTGGAGGAAGCAATCTGCTGCTTGTGGGCAACTATGATGGCACTGTGGTGCACTCCTCTGTGATGGGCATTGAGTCTGACATCATAGGCAATAATGTGATGGTGAGGGTGGGCAGCGGCGAATGCTGGGACCACCTGGTGGCACACTGTGTGGAGCAGGGATGGCACGGACTCGAAAACTTGTCGCTCATTCCTGGTGATACGGGTGCTGCGGCTGTGCAAAACATTGGTGCATACGGTGCAGAGGTAAAGGATTATATATATAAGGTGGAGGGCATAGAGGTTGATAGTGGTCGCACGGTTTCTTTCGGTGTGGCTGACTGCCACTATGCATACCGCGACAGCATATTCAAGAATGAACTGAAGGGGAAAGTGCTTATCACCCACGTAACCCTGCTGCTTTCACGCGAATTTGTGCCCAATATCTCATACGGGGGCATAAGCACCTATCTCACTGATCATGGCATCAAACACCCAGATGCAAGACAGTTGCGCGCTGCAATCATAGACATAAGGAGGAGCAAACTGCCAGACCCTGAAGAGTTGGGCAATGCTGGTAGTTTCTTTAAGAATCCCGTGGTGGACAAGACCGTGTATGAGCGGCTGAAGGAGCGTTTCGGTGATGATATGCCCCATTATTCCGTGGATGATGAGCATGAGAAGATACCCGCAGGATGGATGATAGAAAAGTGCGGATGGAAGGGCAGGAGAGTGGGCAATGCCGGAGTGCATGACCGCCAAGCCTTGGTGCTCGTAAACCATGGTGGCGCATCGGGACAGGAGATACTGGCATTGTGCAACAGTATACGTAGCGACATCAAAGACATGTTTGACGTTGACCTGCAGCCAGAAGTGAATATCGTTTAGGTGGGTGATTTGTTGTACCCACCCATCGTTATTTGGTGAGTAATTTGTGGCTTATCTCTTGCCAGCGAGATAAATGACAAATTTCTCCTTGAACCATGGTTCGTCAAACCAGTTGGATATCTCCGTCACGTCTACGATGTGGCGGAAGGGTGCCAGTTCGGCCTGCAACTCGCCACCTTTAAGAACAATAAATCCATTAGGCATAGAGTTTTGCTGCTCTTTTCGGATATTCTTCTGCGAAATCTTAACAAGGTCGGGCAGGGGCATAACGGCACGACTAACAACAAAATCATAAAGCCCTTTTTCGTCCTCTGCCCTGAGATGGGCAGGATGGCAGTTGGTCAGTCCTATGGCATTGGCCACCTCTTGTGCTACCCTTATCTTCTTGCCTGTGCCATCGATGAGTTTGAATTCTGCCTCTGGAAACATGATGGCCAATGGAACTCCGGGAAAGCCGCCACCCGTACCGAAATCCAAGATGCGCGTGCCGGGACGGAACGATATGGCCTTGGCTATGGCCAGCGAGTGCAGCACATGATGCTCATATAGATTGTCTATATCCTTGCGAGATATGACATTGATCTTGCTGTTCCAGTCGCGGTAGAGGTTGTTGAGTGCCTCAAACTGCTCTTTCTGCTTATCGGTGATATTTGGAAAGTATTTGATTATCTTGTCCATAGAACGTTTGATTGTGAAGGAATGAGTGGGGCTATGATGTTCAAATATACGGGTTGCAGTCTTTCTCTTGTCTGATGGTGGTGGCTGGTCCATGTCCGCAGTAAATCCTTGTATTGTCGGGCAGCAGTTCGCCAATGGTTTGCAGGCTATGGATGATATCATCATACGACCCGAGTTCGAAGTCGGTGCGGCCAATACTCATGTGAAAGAGGGTGTCGCCAGAAAATGCCAGTTGCTCCTCTTGGCAATAAAGGAATACCGACCCTGGAGTATGTCCAGGTGTCGGTATAACCTTAAAGGTATGCTGACCGAATACTATCTCTTCGTTGTCGGCGAAATAACGTCCTACGGCTGGTTGCGGATGCTTGAGCGGACTATTGAGAAACAACATCGACTGCCTGTCGAGGCCGCTCATCAGTACCTCATCTTTTGCGCTCACCCATGGATGGATGCCATAGCGCGAGGTGATGAGGTCGTTGCCGAAGTTATGGTCGAGATGTGCATGTGTGGCCACGAGCATCACGGGTTTGAGACCGTTGCCATCTATATAGTCTGTCAATGCTTGGCGCTCGCTGTCGTAAAAAGCGCCGCAATCAATGATCATGCATTCGCCCGACTCATCACTCACCACGTAGGTGTTTTCCTGAAACGGATTGAAGCAAAAGGTCTTGATATTCATATCTGCAAAATTCCTTATAAATGCAAAGTCCTGTTTGTCTGCAATATTACTTGTTTGATTATATCAGCCTGCCTTTGACCTTATCCACGTATGCGTCTATAACTGCCACGGCAGTGATGTTTACCACATCGCGCACTGAGCATTCGAAGTCGGTGAAGTGGATTGGCTTGTTGAGTCCCATCTGTATAGGACCAATGATCTCGGTATCTGGATCGAGGCTCTGCAGCAGTTTGTATGCACCATTTGCGCTGCTGAGGTTAGGAAACACGAGTGTGTTTACATCCTGTCCTTTGAGTCGTGAGAATGGGTATTTGGCATCTCTGAGTTCTTTGTTGAGTGCAAAGTTTACCTGCATCTCACCATCGATGGCCAGGTCTGGATATTGCTCCTGCATGGTCTTGACGGCTTCATGCACCTGTACGGGGCTTCCTGTCTCATCTGTACCGAAATTGCTGTAGCTGAGCATGGCAATCTTGGGCTCGTCATTGAAGAACCTCACTGTCATGGCGCTCAGTTTGGCAATGTCTATGAGCACATCCTTGTCTGGATGGCGGTTGATGAGGGTATCAGAGATGTAATAGGTGCCTTTCTTTGAGTTGATGATATGCATGGTGCCGAAATGCTTGTATTCGTTGCGAATGCCTATCACCTCTTTTGCCACCTTGATGGTGTTTGAATATTTGGTGTAGAGACCGGTGATGAATGCGTCGGC
>JALFPC010000025.1 GCA_022782305.1 Prevotella sp.
TGGAAACCTCAAAGTTATGGTTCTTCTTATTGGCTATCGATGGAGCAAACCATAGGGTCAGCAGGGTAGCCATGCACAATAGTGTTTTCTTCATGTCTATGTTTTTTCTTTGTTTCTATATCCGTTTCTTTTGCTCGGCACTTGTGTTGCCGGTCTTGGCATTTGGTCTTGTTGTACACCTTATTATATAATAAATATAGATATCTACATATATATTATAGGTGTATAAAAGCACTTCCGCCATGGCTGATGAGTTAAGCGACTGCAAATATACAAGATTATTGGTAAATGGAATAATCTTTCTGTCCTTTTTTGAAAAAATAACGCTTAATAAGTTGTTATATGAGGCAAAAAAGGCTCAAAAAGTGCAGAAAACAAAAAAAATAAGGCAAGAATGCGATTTTTTTCTAAAAAAGTTTGCAGGTTTCAGAAAAACACATTACCTTTGCATCGCAATTCAGAAATGAACGCAATGCTTCAATAGCTCAGTTGGTTAGAGCACCTGACTGTTAATCAGGGGGTCGTTGGTTCAAGCCCATCTTGAAGCGCAAATCCTGCAAGTTTCTTGCAGGATTTTTTTTTGCCCCCATTTCTTTGGGTTCTTAACTTGTATCTAAAGCAATGGGCAACTCTTGATAACCACACTACCATTATGTTGCTTTTGGATGAAAAAACTATAAAAATGCAGATGAAGGACAGAATTTTGATAAAAATGTTTGTGATATTGACAAATAATTCGTACCTTTGCAGCGTTCAGTGGAATGAGGGGCTTGACAAAGCTCCTCATTTTATTTTAAACAAACCACCAAACATGTATGATAGATAATAAAACAGTAAAAACCTTGGTAGAGGAATGGCTCAAGGATAATGACTATTTCCTCGTGGATGTGAACATGACTCCAGACGACCGAATCATCGTTGAAATAGACCATGCTGACGGTGTGTGGATAGAAGACTGTGCAGACCTCAGCAGATTTCTGCAAGAGAAACTCGGAGAACAGCTCGACGACTATGAACTAGAAGTGGGCTCCGCAGGCATCGGACAACCATTTAAGGTGGCAGAGCAGTACAAAAACCACATAGGAAAAGAGGTGGAAGTGCTCGACAAACAAGGAAAGAAAATACAGGGACTACTCAAAAGCGTGGATGGAGACACCTTTGTGGTAACCGTAAAGGAGAAGCAGAAGGTGGAAGGCAAAAAACGCCCAGTATTGGTGGATGTAGACCATCAGTATGATATGAATAATATTAAATATACAAAATACCTATTAAGTTTTAAATAAGACTATGGCATTAAAGAAAGAAGAGACAGGTCCAAGCCTCATTGAGACCTTCAAAGACTTTAAGGAGACAAAAAACATCGACCGTACCACACTCGTAAGTGTGCTTGAGGAGAGTTTCCGTAATGTGATCTCAAAGATCTTTGGTAGCGACGAGAATTTCGATGTTATCGTTAACCCAGACAAGGGCGACTTTGAGATTCACAGAAACCGTATCGTTGTGGCCGATGGTGAGGTTAACGACCAGAACAAGGAGATCGCTCTCTCTGAGGCACAGAAGATTGCTGCCGACTATGAGATTGGCGAGGAGGTGAGCGAGGATGTGGACTTCCGCAAGTTCGGACGCAGAGCCATCCTTAACTTGCGCCAGACCCTTGCATCCAAGATACTCGAGCTCGAGCATGACTCTCTCTATAATAAATATAAGGATAAGGTGGGCACAGTGGTAAGCGGAGAGGTTTACCAGATATGGAAGCGCGAGATGCTCGTGGTGGATGACGAGGGCAACGAACTCCATCTGCCAAAGTCTGAGCAGATCCCTTCTGACAACTACCATAAGGGTGAGTCGCTGAGAGCCATCGTGCTGAGAGTGGACAATGAGAATAATAACCCGAGGATAGTGCTCAGCCGCACCAGTCCTATATTCCTTGAAAGACTTCTCGAGGCAGAAGTGCCTGAAATCAATGATGGACTCATCACCATTAAGAGGGTGGCACGCATGCCTGGCGAGAGAGCCAAGGTGGCCGTGGAGAGTTATGACGAGCGTATAGACCCCGTAGGAGCCTGTGTAGGTGTGAAGGGTAGCCGTGTGCATGGCATTGTGAGAGAACTCGGCAACGAGAATATCGATGTTATCAACTATTCAAGCAATCTCCAACTCTTTATCCAGAGAGCCCTTAGCCCTGCCAAGGTGTCGAGCATCGTTATCGACGAGGAGAAACACAAGGCAGAAGTATACCTTGAACCCGAAGAGGTTTCGCTGGCCATTGGTAGAGGCGGTATGAACATCAAACTGGCAAGTATGCTCACAGAGTATACCATCGACGTGTTCCGTGTAGTAAATGGCAACGAAGAAGACGAAGATATCTATCTCGATGAGTTTGCCGACGAAATAGACCAGTGGGTAATAGATGCTATCAAGAGCATCGGATATGAAACTGCCAAGTCTGTGCTCGAGGCTCCAAGAGAGATGCTGATCGAAAAGGCAGACCTGGAGGAAGAGACTGTTGACCAGGTGCTTAAGGTGCTTAGGGCTGAGTTTGAATAATCATATCCAATAGGGGCAAAGGAATATTAACAAGACATTTTTACGAGAAATAATATATTTATGAGCATCAGATTAAATAAAGTATTGACAGAACTGAATATAGGACTTCAAACGGCAGTTGATTTCCTGAAAAACAAAAAGCAACTCGGTGATATCAGCGATGATGCAAGCCTTAGCACTAAAATCTCTGACGAGCAGTATAACGCTCTCGTTAGAGAGTTCAAGGGCGACAAAGACATCAAGGATGAGGCCGAGAAGATTTTTGCAAAGAAAACAAAAGAGAAGAAACAGGACAAGAAGTCTATTCATACCAAGGGCGAAGACCTGCTCGAAAAGAGACAGCAGTTTAAACCTGTGGGAAAGATCGACCTCAACAACCTGGGCAAGAAGACAACAATTGAGACGTCTGCTGCTCCCAACAATGAACCTGCACCTGTGACTGCTGCCGAAAAACAGGAAGAAGAGGTTATAGTGCCTGCCGACAACAATACTGTTGCCACACAGGCCAAAGAGGAGAAGGCTGAGGTTGCCCCACAGCCAGTAATATCAGAACAGATAGCGGAAACTGCTCCTGAACCTGTAGTGGAGGTTGCACCAAAGACTACTTCTGTAGCCCCAAAGGCAGAAGAAAGCGATAAGGCAAAGGCCGAACTCGTCAACCCCGTAACAGACAAGGTGGCAGAGAAAACCGAGAATGAAGACCTTTCTGATGCAAACCCTGCTTCAGGCAAGACAGAAGACAATGATGTCGTTGACAATTCTGATGCCGAAACAGCCAACAGCGATGCCGACTCAGACAAAAAAGTGTTTACCCTCAAGAGCGAATCAAAGTTGGCGCCAAGGGTTAACGTGTTGGGCAAGATAGATCTCGACGCTCTCAACCAGAGCACACGCCCGAAGAAGAAATCAAAGGAGGAGCGCAGGAAAGAGCGTGAAGACAAGGCTCAGCAGATGCACCAAGGAGAGAAGAAGAAGAGAACACGCATCAACAAGGAGCGTGTAGACATAGAGGCTGCATCCAAGCAGGTGGGCAATGGCAATGGCGGCGGCAAAAATAAAAACCGTAATAATAACGGTGGTAATGGCGGTAATAACGGCGGCGGCAACAATGGTGGCAATGGCAACCAGCAGGGCGGCGGCAAGAAGAACCGCAAGAACCGCAACCAGCCTGCAAAACCTATTGAGGTTAACGAGGAGGATGTGGCACGTCAGGTAAAGGAGACACTGGCACGTCTTACAAGCAAGAACCAAAACAAGAAAGGAGCCAAATACCGCCGCGAGAAACGTGAGGCCGTGCAGGAGCGACTCAATGAGGAACTGCGTGAAGAGCAGGCAGAGAGCAAGGTGCTTAAACTTACGGAGTTTGTTACCGTAAGTGAGCTCGCCACTATGATGAACGTGCCTGTAAACAAGGTTATCGGCACATGTATGAGCGTAGGTATCATGGTATCCATAAACCAGCGACTCGATGCCGAAACAATCAATATCGTGGCTGATGAGTTCGGATTCAAGACCGAGTATGTGAGTGCAGAGGTTAGCGAGGCCATCAGTGTGGAGGAAGACGACGAGAATGATCTCTTGTCGAGAGCTCCAATCGTAACAGTCATGGGACATGTAGACCATGGTAAGACCTCATTGCTCGACTATATTCGCAAGTCAAATGTTATTGCCGGCGAGGCTGGAGGTATCACTCAGCATATCGGTGCTTATAACGTGACATTGGGCGACGGAAGAAGAATCACATTCCTCGATACACCTGGACATGAGGCCTTCACCGCCATGCGTGCCCGTGGTGCCCAGGTTACCGATATCGCCATTATCATTATAGCAGCCGATGATAGCGTCATGCCTACCACCAGAGAGGCTATAGCCCATGCACAGGCTGCCAACGTGCCAATGGTGTTTGCTATCAATAAGATAGACAAGCCAGGAGCCAATCCCGACAAGATTCGCGAGGACTTGGCAAATATGAACCTGCTCGTGGAAGAGTGGGGCGGCAAATATCAGTGTCAGGAGATTTCTGCCAAGAAGGGCGTGGGTGTCAATGACCTGCTGGAGAAAGTGCTGCTCGAGGCTGAGATGCTCGACCTCAAGGCCAACCCGAACAGAAGAGCCAATGGTTCTATCATCGAGTCGTCGCTCGATAAAGGTCGCGGATATGTGTCTACAGTGCTTGTGTCTAATGGTACACTCAAGGTGGGCGACATAGTGATTGCCGGTACCAACTACGGACGTATCAAGGCAATGTTCAATGAGCGCAACCAGCGCATGGAGAAGGCAGGGCCAGCAGAGCCAGCCATCATACTCGGACTCAATGGTGCTCCCACCGCCGGCGACTCCTTCCATGTGATGGAGACTGAGCAGGAGGCCAAGGAGATAGCAAACAAGCGCGAGCAACTGCAGCGTGAGCAGGGTCTGCGCACACAGGTCAGACTAACTCTCGCAGATATCAGTCATCGTATTGCCCTTGGTTCGTTTAAAGAACTCAACCTCATCGTCAAGGGTGACACCGATGGTAGCGTGGAGGCTCTCAGCGATTCATTCATCAAACTCTCTACCGAGAAGATCAAGGTAAACGTTATCCATAAGGCCGTGGGACAGATATCAGAAAACGATGTGCAACTGGCTGATGCCTCTGATGCCATCATTGTGGGATTCCAGGTCAGACCATCTTCTGACGCGCGCAAACTCGCCGATAAGGAGGGAGTGGAAATAAATACATACTCTATCATCTATGATGCCATCGAGGATATCAAGTCAGCAATGATTGGTATGCTCGACAAGGTGAAGAAGGAGATAACAACCGGACAGGTAGAAGTTAAACAGGTGTTCAAGATCTCAAAGGTGGGCACCGTGGCTGGTGGTCTGGTTACAGAAGGCAAGGTGCACAGCAAAGACCGTGGCCGCGTGGTCAGAGACGGTATCGTCATACACACCGCAGACATCAGCGCACTCAAACGCTATAAAGATGATGTCAAGGAAGTGGTCACAGGTATGGAATGTGGTTTGAGCCTTGTCAATTTCAACGATATCCAGGAGGGAGATATTATCGAAACCTTCACAGAGATAGAGGTTGAGCAAAAATTGTAACTTGTCAGTGATATGCAAAACAACGACAATAACGCATTTGTCAAACAGGTTGCCGAGCAGAAATACGAGTATGGGTTCACTACAGATGTTAATACCGAGATAATCGAATGTGGACTCAACGAGGATGTGGTCACCCTGATTTCAACGAAAAAGGGTGAACCACAATGGATGCTCGATTTCAGACTCAAGGCTTTCAGATACTGGAAAACACTGAAACAACCTGAGTGGGGGCATGTGTCGCTGCCTGATATCGACTATCAGGCCATATCATACTATGCAGACCCGCTGGCAAAGCAAAAAGATAATGAGAAAAAGGAAATAGACCCTGAACTGTTGAAGACCTTCGACAAGTTGGGAATACCTCTTGAGGAGCGTCTGGCACTCAGCGGAGTGGCCGTGGATGCTATCATGGACTCGGTGTCGGTAAAAACAACCTTCAAGGAAAAACTGGCCGAAAAGGGTATCATCTTCTGCTCTATAGGAGAGGCCATCAAGGATTATCCCGAACTCGTAAAAGAGTATCTCGGCACTGTGGTGCCATACAGAGACAATTTCTATGCCGCACTAAATAGCGCGGTGTTTAGCGATGGCTCTTTCGTTTATATTCCAAAAGGCGTAAGATGCCCGATGGAACTGAGTTCCTATTTTAGGATAAATGCACGCAATACGGGTCAGTTTGAGCGTACTCTCATCATCGCCGACAACGATTCATACGTGTCGTATCTCGAAGGTTGCACCGCCCCGATGAGAGACGAAAATCAGTTGCATGCCGCCATTGTGGAGATTATCGTCAATAATAATGCCGAGGTTAAATACTCCACGGTGCAGAACTGGTATCCCGGTGATGAAGACGGCAGGGGTGGAGTGCTCAATCTTGTGACCAAGCGCGGCGACCTCAGAGGACAGGGTAGCAAACTGTCGTGGACACAGGTGGAAACGGGCAGCGCCATCACATGGAAATATCCGTCATGTATACTGAGAGGCGACAACTCGCAGGCAGAATTCTATAGCGTGGCTGTAACCAATCATCACCAAATGGCCGACACAGGAACCAAGATGATTCATATAGGCAAAAACACCAAAAGCACGATCATATCAAAGGGTATCAGTGCGGGCCACAGCCAAAACTCTTACCGTGGACTTGTAAGGGCTGCATCCACTGCCGACAATGCACGCAATTACTCGTCGTGCGACAGTCTGCTTCTCGGAAGCGACTGCGGGGCACACACCTTCCCGTATATGGATATACATAACGATACCGCCATAGTGGAGCATGAGGCCACCACAAGCAAGATAAGCGAAGACCAACTCTTCTACTGCAACCAAAGAGGAATACCCACAGAACAGGCCGTGGGACTCATAGTAAATGGTTATGCCAAGGAGGTGCTCAACAAACTGCCCATGGAGTTTGCCGTGGAAGCCCAGAAACTGCTCAGCGTTTCGCTTGAGGGTACCGTGGGATAGCAGCCATATCATCCATAAAAAATTGAAATAGCAATGTTAGAAGTAAAAGATTTATGCGCCAAGATTGGTGACAAAGAGATATTAAAGGGCATCAACCTGACCATAAGGGATGGTGAAACCCACGCTATCATGGGACCTAATGGTTCGGGCAAGTCTACACTCAGCGCCGTGCTCGTGGGAAACCCCATGTATGAGGTGACAGGAGGTACGGCCATATTCAATGGCAAAGACCTGCTGACCATGAAACCCGAAGATAGGGCACATGAGGGACTCTTTCTCTCCTTCCAGTATCCCGTGGAGATTCCAGGAGTGTCTATGACCAATTTCATGCGTGCTGCCATCAATGAAAAGCGCAAGTATGAAGGGCTCGAACCAATGTCAGCAGGCGATTTCCTCAAACTCATGAGAGAGAAACGCAAGATTGTGGAACTCGACAGCAAACTGGCCAACCGTTCTGTAAACGAAGGATTCAGCGGAGGTGAGAAGAAACGCAACGAGATATTCCAGATGGCTATGCTCGAACCCAAACTCTCTATCCTCGACGAGACAGACTCTGGTCTGGATGTGGATGCACTGCGCATTGTGGCCGAGGGAGTAAACAAACTCAAAACCCCACAAACCAGTTGCATAGTCATCACACATTATGAAAGACTGCTTGACTATATCAAGCCAGATTTCATACATGTGCTCTATAAGGGCAGAATAGTAAAGACTGCCGGGCCCGAGCTGGCCAAGGAGATAGAAGAGAGAGGCTACGACTGGATTAAGGCGGAAATAGGAGAGTGACATGCAGAGCGAACAGCAATACATAGAATTATATGAGAAATGCCGCACTATGATATGCGAGCATAGTGCTGGCGTGATGAATGATGTCAGAGAAAAGGCTTTCGATGACTTTAAGTGTCAGGGATTCCCTACACGCAAAGTGGAGAGATATAAGTATACCGACATCGCCAAGTTGTTTGAACCGGATTATGGTCTCAACCTGTCAAGGCTTGATATACCAGTCAATCCATATAATGCTTTCAAGTGCGATGTGCCCAATCTCAGCACCTCGCTCTATTTCGTTGTCAACGACTGTTTCTATACAAAACTCCAGCCAAAAGGACATCTGCCAGAGGGGGTGATAGTATCATCACTTAAGGATGAGGCAACCAAAAACCCCCATTTCATCGCTCAATACTATGCGAAACTGGCAAAAACAGACGAGGATGGCATCAATGCCCTCAATACCATGCTGGCACAAGACGGACTTTTTATTTATGTGCCCAAGGGAGTGGTAGTGGAGCGCACCGTGCAGGTAATCAATATCCTAAGGGCAGATGTAGACCTGATGGTAAACAGACGTGTGCTCATCGTGGTGGAAGAGGGTGCAGAAATCAAACTGCTCTTCTGCGACCATGCTGCCGACGACAAACGATTCCTTGCCACTCAGGTCATAGAGGCTTTTGTGGCCGACAATGCATCACTCGACCTCTATTGCCTCGAGGAAACGCACGCCAGAAATGTAAGGGTTAGCAACCTATTTATCGACCAGCAGGCCAACAGCCGTGTCAACCATAATGTGATCACTCTGCATAATGGTATCACACGCAATCGTACAGACCTCGTATTCAATGGTGAGGGAGCGGAGTGCAACCTCTGCGGTTGTGTGATTGCCGACAAGAACCAGCATGTAGACAATAACACACTTATTGACCATAAGTCGGCACATTGCACAAGCAACGAACTGTATAAGTATGTGCTCGATGATGAGGCTACAGGTGCATTTGCAGGCAAGGTGCTGGTAAGGCACGGTGCACAGAAAACTGTTTCGCAGGAGCGCAATCAGAATCTCTGCGCCACCAGCAAGGCCAGAATGTATACCCAACCCATGCTTGAGATATATGCTGACGATGTGAAATGCGCCCATGGCTCCACCGTCGGACAACTCAACGAGGCTGCTATGTTCTATATGAGACAGAGGGGCATATCAGAGCGCGAGGCAAAGTTGCTCATGGAGTTTGCATTCGTCAACGAGGTCATCGATCAGATGTCATTGCAGCCATTGAGAGACAGACTTCATCATCTCGTTGAAAAGAGATTCCGTGGCGAACTAAGCAAGTGCGAAGGTTGCCAACTCTGCAAGTGATAGATAGAAAAACTCAAGTTAGACTTATGACCGAACAATATCCTGTAGAAGACATACGCAAGGATTTCCCCATATTGCAGCGCGAGGTGTATAACAAACCTCTCGTGTATCTCGACAATGCTGCCACCACCCAGAAACCCCTCTGTGTGCTGGATGCCATGAGAGAGGAATACCTAAATGTGAATGCCAATGTGCATAGGGGAGTGCATTACCTGTCGCAGCGTGCCACCGACCTGCACGAGGAAGCCCGTGAAACGGTAAGACGCTTTATCAATGCAGACAAGACAGAAGAGATAGTGTTTACCCGTGGCACCACCGAGAGCATCAATCTTGTGGTTTCGTCGTTCTGCGATGAATGTATGGCTCCTGGCGACGAAGTGATAGTGTCGGAGATGGAGCACCATAGCAATATAGTGCCATGGCAGTTGCAGGCTGCCAAAAAGGGCATTGCCATCAAGGTTATCCCCATCGACGACCGTGGATGCCTGAAGATGGATACACTCGAGTCACTCATTACCGAGCGCACCCGCATCATCAGTGTGGCTCATGTGAGCAATGTGCTCGGCACCATAAACCCTGTCAAGGATATCATATCATTGGCTCACAGCAGGGGAATACCCGTATTGGTAGACGGTGCCCAGGCTGCTCCCCATTTCAAGGTAGACGTGAAAGATATGGACTGCGATTTCTATGTCTTCAGCGGTCATAAGATGTATGGTCCTACGGGCATTGGAGTACTCTATGGCAAGGAGGAATGGCTTGATAGGTTGCCGCCGTATCAGGGCGGAGGCGAGATGATAGAGAGTGTCAGTTTTGAAAAGACCGTGTTCGAACGGTTGCCGTTTAAGTTTGAGGCCGGCACTCCCGACTATGTGGCCACTCATGGCTTGGCCACCGCCATTGCATATATGGAGAAGATTGGGCTCCACAATATCTCTGAGCATGAGCGCATGCTCACCCGATATTGTATGGACAAGATGGATCAGATAGAGGGTCTTCGCATCTTTGGTCGTGCCGATGATAAGGATGCCGTGGTGTCATTCCTTGTTAGAGATATCCACCATCTCGATATGGGCACCTTGCTCGACCGTCTCGGCATAGCCGTGCGCACAGGTCATCACTGTGCCGAACCGCTCATGCACCGCCTTGGAATACAAGGCACGGTAAGGGCATCGTTTGCGCTCTATAATACTACCGAAGAGATAGACACCCTTGTGGCAGGAATAGAGCGGGTGAGCCGCATGTTCTGACCCGAGGCATTTAATGATTGCACGCGCCTTATTCCCCCAATCCGCTCTTCTTGCATCCCCTAAGTGCTGCTGCCAGCCATGCCAAGGCTGCAAACCTAAGTGTCAGCGGACAGTCAACGGGAAAGACGGTGAAGGTGAAAGCCATCTGTGCATTGAGGATATGTGCGGTTTGGCGAAGGCTCAGTTTCTTGTCGATGAGCGACGAGTAATAAGATGCTACGTATGCCAGTGGCGTGCAAATCATGCTTTTGGCACTTTCATATAGGCTTGCCATGGTGATATTGCCAAACGTTCTCTCTGTCATAGAGTTGATGCCTCTCAATGGTGCTGCTTCTGCTGTTCTTTTCATAATCGTATGTATTTAATGGTTATTCATTATTGTTTACGATGCAAAGAAAACCATTGTTTGTGCACAAATAGTTCAATATGTAACTTTTATAGTTAACGATAATTAAATATTAACATCCGTTTACAAAACAACGATATATATGCTGTCTAATCATTATAATATTGGTGTGGTGGAGGCTGGTTGCGATGAGGCTGGCCGTGGTTGTTTGGCAGGTAGTGTTTATGCTGCCGCGGTGATATTACCCCCTGATTATGCCAATGAGTGTCTCAATGATTCCAAGCAACTCACAGAGCATAAGCGCATCCTTTTGCGTCAGGAGATAGAGCATGATGCTGTGGCATGGGCCGTGGGCATAGTCACTCCCGAAGAGATAGACCGCATCAACATACTGAATGCAAGCATACTGGCCATGCACAGGGCATTAGACCAATTGAAGGTGCGTCCAGAGGCTATCATTGTAGACGGCAACAGGTTTAAACCATATAAAGATATACCGTCTACAACCATCGTAAAGGGCGATGGAAAGTATCTTTCCATAGCGGCAGCCAGCATATTGGCCAAAACCTATCGTGATGATTATATGATGCAGTTGGCAGAGCAATATCCCCAGTATGACTGGCAGTCAAACAAAGGATATCCCACTCGCAAGCACCGTGATGCCATAAGGGAGTTTGGCATATCGCCATATCATCGCAAGTCATTCAATCTGCTTGGCGATACGCAGTTGTCATTTGATTTCTAACCCCTTGCCCATTGTCTGCCATGCGTCATAACCAATTGGAAAAGGAACTGCAACTTATGTTGCTCATGACTGAAAACAGGCATTATACCGTTGAGCAGTTGTGCGACCGCATACAGATATCTCGTCGCAACCTATACTATTATATTGACTTCTTTCGCGATGCTGGTTTTGTGGTTGAGAAGCATGGCACCTACTATAGTCTCGACAAGAGTTCGCCCTTTTTCACCAAACTCTTCAAGTCTGTATCCATTACAGAGGATGAGGCTATCACTATACGTCGCATCCTCGACAAGGTGAGCGACAATAGTCTGCAGGTAGCCAGTCTGAAACGAAAACTGGAGCGCCTTTATGATCTTGATATCCTCAATAGCCTGGCCACCGACGAGGAGCGTGCAGCCAATGTAAACGCCCTTTATGATGCCATGAAACTGAAGCGTGTGGCTGTTATCCACAACTATTCGTCGCCCAACAGCAACACGTCGAGGGCACGTGTGGTGGAACCCTTCATGTTTCTCAACGGCAATAATGACGTGTGCTGTTATGAGATTACGGCCAAGGCCAACAAGACATTCCGTGTGGCGAGGATGGGGCGTGTAGAGGTGCTCAACGACCAATGGCAGCATGAACCCTTGCATCGCCGCATGTTTACAGATATATTCATGTTTGGCAGCGACAAGCAGGAAATCATCACCCTGCGGCTTGACCGACTGGCATACAATCTGCTTACGGAGGAATATCCCAAGTCGCATACTTATATCACACAAGACGACGATACCCATTGGCTTCTCCGCCTGCCCGTGTGCAGTTATCTTGGCATTGGTCGCTTTGTGCTGGGTCTCTACGACCATATAGAGGTGCTTGAAACAGAAGATTTCAAACAATATCTCCGCAGCCAGTTGACTCGCTTCTTGAATGAAGACACAGTAGTCTGACTGCGGAGGTAGCAAAAAAACTTGTATCTGATTTATTGGGCTCTGAATTTCTCGGCTTGGCTTCTTATCAGTTCGGCATCGTCGAAATAGTCTATGCGCATGGCGTGGCGTACCTCGTCCATGGTTTTGGCTGCTGTTTCGCGTGCTTTCTCTGTACCCTTCTTCAAGATATTGTATATCTCTGGAATGTCCTGCTCGAGTTCATGTCTGCGTACTCGCATTGGTTCGAGCATGTTGTTGATGATGGTATTGAGAAATTTCTTGCATGTGCCGTCGCCTATGCCGCCCTTCACATACTGGGCCTTCAGTTCCTCAAGGTTATGGAACTCGGGCCAGTAGTTGGCAAAGTCGTCATCGCAGCTGAAAGCCTCGAGATATGTAAACACGGCATTGCCCTCGAGATTGCCTGGTTCGTCCATGCTCATGCGTGGTGCACCATTAGACATCTTCTTTACTTTCTTCCATACTTCTGCTGCTGAGTCGCTTAGATAAATGCAGTTGCCGAGGCTCTTGCTCATTTTCTCCTTGCCGTCGGTGCCAGGCAGTCGGCGTGCGGTGGCATTGTCGGGCAGCATGATATCTGGTTCCACCAATACGGGGGCATAGGTCTGATTGAAGCGTCTCACCAGTTCGCGGGTCACCTCAATCATCGGTTCCTGGTCTTCGCCCGCAGGCACTGTGGTAGCCTTAAAGAGGGTTATGTCGGCAGCCTGACTTACGGGATAGCAGAAGAACCCCAGTGGGATATTGGCTTCGAAGTTGCGCATTTTTATCTCTGTCTTAACAGTAGGATTGCGCTGCACCCTTGATACCGTTATGAGGTTCATGAGGTATGTGGTGAGTTCTGCCAGTTCGGGTATTTGGCTTTGGATAAAGAGTGTGCACTTGTCTGGATCCAGTCCGGCAGCCAGATAGTCTAAAGCCACCTCAATGATATTCTGTCTGATCTTCTCGGGGTTGTCAGCATTGTCGGTAAGAGCCTGCACGTCGGCCATAAAGACAAACATCTGCTTGTAGTCGCCAGCGTTTTGCAGTTCCACTCTTCTCTTGAGCGAACCGATATAATGCCCCAGGTGCAGTTTGCCTGTTGGGCGGTCGCCTGTAAGTATTACTTTCTCCATATTATGGCTAATAATTACGTGTTTATATTATCAAAGTTGTTTATGAGGTGCGAAGTTACTATTTTTATGTGATACGGCAAAGGAAAAAGTCGAAAACTTTTTTCTTTGCCGCATACTATTGTGATTATCAATGCTGATAAGGATATTTGTTTATTCCATTCTGTCAACGTTATCAGGTGTGTTGGCATCTTTATCTGCAATGGTTGAGAAGTCATATTGCGCTTCGCTATCTGTGGCTATCAGCACCCCGTCGCCTGTTGTTGGGGTGGGCGAGAATGTTGTTTTGCGGTTGTCGTATGTGCCCAGCAACACCACTGTTCCGTCTTCGGCATTCATCCACCATACTTTCTTCTTTTTGCCTTTTATCACTGTGAGGTCTAAGGTAAAGGGTTTGGGGTTATAGACGTATGCCAGCAGATAGTCGTTGCCTTTTGTGGCTGCCACGCGGTCATATCTTGTGCCGTTGTCTATCACCGCTTTTTGGCATGGGGCGCGCTCAAGGTAAGGCAGCATGAGCATTAGCCTCTTGAGATATTTCATCTGGTTGAATCCCGGGTCGTCTACAGCTTTGTACCATGGTTTGTCTATACCATCGGCAAAATATGCGCCAGGGAATCCAGGCTTCACAAACTGCATGATATTATTATTGCCGTATGTATGTCCGCATGATCCTGCAAATACCGACCAGTAGGCATATCTCCTTACCTCCCGTGCCGACCATCTTGGTTCGTCGTTGTCATGTAGTCCCTTGGGTATTCCCTCATAACTGGGTTCTGAGTCTATGACAGGTTTTATGGGCTTATAGTTCCATGCCGAGTCCACATACATCCAGTTGTCTTCTTCCGTGCTGTCGGGTATGGCGTATGTGATGTTGCCCATGCGTTGCCCATAGCGGCGATGGCCACTTTGGAAAGTATTGAAGTCGAGCCATTTGGCATCGTTGAACCATTGTGCAGATGTGTGCCTGCCCCTGGGATGATAAGTCATCAAGTGTTTTTTGTCTATGCTCTTGATGGTGTTTGCCATGGCGTGCCACACTTCAGGATGTATATCTCCTTGTATGTCGCCGCCCATTATCCAAATGATATTGGGGCATTTCTTGTATCTGTTGGCCAGAAAGGCACCATAGGTCTTGGCCTGTTCTTCATTGATGGCACCGCTCTTTACCATGCTGCCCCAGATGCACACCATGCCTATGTATATGTTATGTCGTGCGGCGGTGTTGATGATATAATCCAAGTGGTTCCAGTAGCCATACACCCCATGGGTATCGGCATGCGAGAAGTCGAAATCCTTGTCAAAAGACATCTGTCCGTATGTGTTGATGGCAGGTATGCCGTTTATTACCTGTATCTGCACCACGTTATATCCAGCCTTTTCGCATTTGGTCAGATAGAATTCCACCTCTTCGCGGTTGAGTCTTTGCGGCATGAGCCATCCTGTCTCGCCGAGCCAGAAAAACGGTTTGCCGTTTGAGAACTGCAGAAAGCGTTGATTATCGCTCACTTTCAGTGTTCCGTTGTCCCATAGATTGTTTTTTGCAGCCGCTGTTGTTATCATCATCATCACGGCCAATATAAATCGTAGTTTCATAACTTAGAGAATATCAAGTTTAAGTAAATCACTGCAAATATACTCTTTTTCTTCTGACTATCCAAACGTTTGCAATAGTTTATTAATGACAACATACATCCAACAGGGCTTATAGACATAGTAATACCAGTAGCATCATTACAACTGTAATAACATCGCCTCATAAACAGCATTTTTTTAACCGAGATGAGACGAGTGGATAACAGCTGTTTATGCATTCTAATAACAGTTGTTCTTGCACCTTTATAACAGTTGTTCTTGCACTCTTATAATAACTGTTCTTGTACCCTTATAACAGTTATTCTTGTACCCTTATAACAGCTATTCTTGTACCCTTATAATAACTGTTGTTATACTCTATGCTTAGTTGGTTAAGAAAACCATACCCTCTATTCATCAAATTCCAAAAAATTGCTTGTATCCGAACAAATAGTTGGTTATTAAATTGCCAATAATGAATATTAATGCGCTATACTGTTATTATAGCATCCATATACCCCTGTGACATTATCTGAAAAATGTGACAAAATACCCCCATAAGGGTGTGACAAAATGGGTACCCTTCCCCCTTTACCCCTACCCCTCAAAGGCCGAAAATCGCCCATTTTCAAAAATAATGTCACACTTCGAGATTTGTATGTCTTTGATAATGAAAATAATAATTTTTAGGTGTGACGTGACATTAATTTTAAACTTTATCACGCGCGCGACCCTCATGGGTATGCAATAGTGGTATATCACCTCACTGCTCCTCCCATTATTTTTGCAAAATTATTTGGTCAAATCAAAGGGATG
>JALFPC010000046.1 GCA_022782305.1 Prevotella sp.
AAAGGATTATCATCTTCATCATAGAATAGGAAATCTGGTCTGCCATTTGAGAGGTCTTCTTCTTTATGGACAGTATAACCCCTGTCAAAAAGGTATCGAGCTAATTTGTCTTGAACATCATGTTCTTTCCAATTCTTATGATATGGCGTATCAAAACGCATAGTCCTAATCTTGTATTTATTTAGAACGAACATTAAAGATACGTTCTTTCTCAATGCATCTGTGACATAGTCGCATATGGGTTTTATCACTTCAATTTTGAAAAGTCGTATTCTTTCTTTTTTGTCATACTCACTATTATTATAGCATGTCCATGGTGCATCATCATAGAAATCTAAAATGTTATTAGTGTTATATGTATGCTCCAAATAATGCAGGACATAAGAGATGTATTTCTTTTTGTATAGACCAACTTCTTTTAAAATTTCAAATCCTAGTTCGGTCTCGAACTCCTCTGGATTCTTACTCTTAAATGGATATTCTTCCTTGAGATCACATAGTATCGTTTTAACTTCTTCGTATGAATACAAGAAATCTATCAGATGCTTCGTTGTATAATAAAGCATCTGATCTGAATTGGATTCACTATATCGTGAATAATATAGTTCAATTTCTTTTATGATTCGTTGCGTTAGCATATTTATTGAGTATTTGCATTGATTATTTCCTTCGCAATAATTGATTCCTTGTATTGCATAGCAAGAGGTTCGTCTATAAAATCAACATCATACCCCTTTTGTACAATTGCATTTTTTATATCATGGAGAGAAACACGGAAATACTCCTTTCTGAAATTAACTGCATTTACTTTGTTTTTGTCAAACATTCTATGTAGATGAGTTTCCAATGCTGGAGCATCTTCGCTATATATGAATGCGTGGACATCAAAAGGAAATGGTACACTAGCATTACTCAATTCAAGTACTCGTTCCATTGGATCAAGACGGCGAGTCATACCTATCTTGTAAACGCCTTCTCCAAAAGAACCCACATTTGAGATTATATAAACATAGCCACTTTTTGTCTGTTGAGCCATGCTCATTGCTCTTTGCCTCTCTTCTTCAGCCTCTTTTAATGCAAGTTTAAGAGCCTCAATTTCATCTTTGAGCTTTTGTATTTTATCTTCGGATTGTTGGATTGCGAGTTGCTGCTGTTTGCGTTCCAACATTTTTTCTGCTTGTTCTTGTTTCTTGTTCGCTCGTTTAATCGCAGCCTCATAATCTTTCTGAGCCTGCCTTTCTTCTTTTTCTGCTTCCTTAATCTGTATCTGCTTTTGTATGATAAGATACTTTGCCTCTAACATCCGAAAAAGGTCTTTTTCAAATTGCTCTGGTATTTCTACATTGTGATGAAGACCACAGATTTTCACTTTTTTTGTTACGGCTAAAATCTGTGTTCGAAGTGTTTCCCAATCTAGAGATTTCATTTGTTTGACCAAATCCTTAACACACATTTTTAGATATTCATCGGCTATTTCTATAAACGTATGCTGAGGGAGCATAATAGTTTCCATAAAATCTAAGATTCCACGATGTGCATATTTTGATGGCGAAAGGATAGATTTTATTTCTTCAAGAGAATACTTGTCAAAGTTTTCTCTTACCGCTCTAAGTGCATCTGATTCAAAATATGTTGATTGTTGGAAAATCTCGTTAATTATTTGATGGCGCATAAGTTGTAACTTTGCGTCATCAAAAGTATTAAGCAGTTTTCTTTTGTCCTCAACCTTTTCTTTTTCGTATTCATAATCTTCCTTCAATTCATCTCGTTCAGCCTCTATCCTTTTTGTTTCTTTCAAAATCAAATCCCGACGATTTGATAAGGCTGCAATTTCTTTTTTCAGTTCCTCAATTTGTGATTGGAGCTTTTGTTCTTCGGAAGGGAATAATTTATCAAAAATACCCATATTGAAATGTCTGTTAGGTTTGCTGTTTATAATAATGCTTGCTTTTGCTTATTTCATTCGGCTCGGATATTGTTACAGAGTGAAATCGGATATTGCTCCTGTTATTTAAAATACTATTAAACCAATGCCAATAAGATAAGTAGAATACGAAATGTTCTGTTATCAAGTAGATTTATCATTGTTCATTGCCCTTTGGGGTATTTACAATAACGAACTTTGTGCCACAACGCGGACAGAACATTGTTTCTTGCCTATTCTGCAAATCTTGCTTATCTTGACATTTGGACGTGTTTCTGTCAACTATACTTTCGTCATGTTCTGAATCAACACTGTAAAACAAGTCAGTAATATCACATTCAAGTTTCTCGCATAATTCTTCGAGTTTCTTAATCGTAGGGTTGCCGTTTATGATGTTCTGAATGATATTTTGAGTTTTCATACCACTCTTTTCGGCAAATGAAGTTATTGTATAACCACGATCCGTAATAGCACGACGTACATCAATTTTTGTTCTCATTGTTACTATATATATGATTAGACGTTGCAAAATTACTACAAATAGTTGAATTATACAAATAATAGTATCGAAATGATACGATATATAGTTGAATTTATACGCAAACGATTCGCTATACTATCTTTTATTGTTGTATTGTAGAGAAAATGGCTGTTGTTTACTGGTTTTTTAAGATTGAATTTTATTAAAATGGCAGAATACTGCTGACATTGTGGCAATTTTGTCGGTTTGGAGCAAGAAACAGCGTCATCAATGCTACGGAAAAGTACGCGAAGGAGTTGTGGCACGATGATTGCATCCTTCCGAAAAGGAAGAGGTAAGAAACAGCGTTTCTTGCATTACTCCATACGGAATGGTGCAAGGAACGCTGTTTCTGTGTCCTGACGTTACGGAGCGAATGTGGAAACAATGTGTCTGGCTGATTCCAAACAGTATTAGTCAACGGAAACAATGTTGTGGTGGTATCAGCAATATGTCTGGGGCGACGGCGATAGCGTTTCCACATTATTCACTTTCAAAACTTTATCAAACTATGAGTGAGATTACAACTCTTAGCTAGGAGCGCCTGAACAACGGTGCTCATTTTTTGTTCATTTCGAACGTATTAACTCGTGCTGACTCAGCACATCAAGGACTACGCCATCGACCCAAAGATGCAGTTAGACAAGGAGACTGGTCTGCTGATTAACTTCGTTGACGACCTGGAGAAGAAGTATGCCAACGAGGTGGAGACACTTTCGCTTGGTGCGTTCGTGACAGCACTGAAGGCTGCCACCGAGAAGGTTCGCACGCTTACCGCAGAGCGTACAGACGAGCGTATGTCGAAGGCTGTTGGTGCGCTGAAGGTATCACGCAAGGCAAGCGATGATGCTTACCGTCTGCTGGTGAAGTTCGTGAATGCTTACGCACTGATTGAGGGCATGCCAGATTTTGTCTGACATGCCCTCTTATCTATACCAACAAATAGTGGTTTTTTAATAGAATTTGAAATAGTTTCTTGCATTGTTGTAGGAGATATCCTCTACCATGCGGCTGAGTATCTCATTGTCGTTGGGCAACAGGCCCTTCTCTACATCATTTCCGAGGATGTTGCAGAGCAAACGACGGAAATATTCATGACGTGGATAACTCAAGAACGAACGAGAATCGGTGAGCATTCCTACGAAACGGCTGAGCAAACCAAGCACTGAAAGGGCATTCATCTGACGAGTCATGCCATCAAGCTGATCGTTGAACCACCAACCTGAACCGAACTGAATCTTGCCAGGACATCCACCCTGGAAGTTGCCAAGCATGGTGGCTATCACCTCATTGGCACATGGGTTGAGGGTGTAGAGGATGGTACGTGTAAGCTTGCCCTCCATGTTGAGTTTGTTGAGGAAACGACTCATAGCACGAGCTGTGGTGAACTCACCGATAGAATCGAAACCGGTGTCGGGACCCAACTGATTGTACATCAGAGTATTATTGTCGCGGATGGCACCATAGTGGAACTGCTGTGTCCAGTCTGCCTCTGCGTCCATCTCAGCCATGCGGGTGAGGAAGCAATTCTTGTATTGGCGTACCTCATGCTCAGAGAGTGTGATGCCCTGCATGGCCTTGGCGAAGATGGTTTCAATCTGTGAATCGGTATACTCCTCATCATAGAACTCCTCGATGCCGTGGTCAGAGAGTTTGCAACCATTCTCTGTGAAGAAGTCGTGGCGCTTCTGCAATGCGTCTACCATATCCTTGAATGTGGTGATGGTGACACCTGCCACTTCGCCCAACTTGTTTACATAGTCGGCAAAATCAGGCTTTTCGATGTTCATGGCCTTGTCTGGGCGCCATGCGGGTATCATCTTTATTTCGAATCCACTCTCGCGTGTCTGCTTGTGATAGCGCAGGTCATCGATAGGATCGTCGGTGGTGCACACACACTCTACATTATAATGGCGCATGAGTCCACGAGCTGAGAACTCGGGTTGCTGGAGCTTCTCATTGCACTCGTCGAAGATCTCCCTTGCAGTCTTTGGGCTCAATTGCTTTGTGATGCCAAAGGCGGTCTTGAGCTCGAGGTGAGTCCAGTGATACAATGGGTTGCGGAAAGTATAAGGCACTGTTTCTGCCCATTTCTCAAATTTCTCCCAATCGCTTGTATCCTTGCCAGTGCAGTATTTCTCGTCTACACCATTGGTGCGCATGGCACGCCACTTGTAGTGATCGCCACCGAGCCAGAGTTCTGTGATGCTCTTAAACTTGTGGTCGTTGGCCACCATCTCTGGAATAAGATGGCAATGATAGTCGATGATTGGCATCTTGGCCGCATGGTTGTGGAACAAATCCTGGGCTACTTCATTATCGAGCAGGAAGTTGTCGTCGTTAAACTGTTTCATTTTGTTTGCTTTTAGTATTTAGTAAATTAATATCTTCATAATATAAAGAGATGTGTGCGGCTCAAATTGTGCAGTTGTATGGTTAAAGATTTATGCAAACTGGGCCTTTGGGTCTCTTTGAGTGCAAAAATAATAAATATATTCCGTATTATCAAAAACTTTTAGTATTTTTGCACAAAAATATAACGTAAACGATGACGTACAAGAGCAAAGTACTACTTATTTATACTGGCGGAACCATTGGAATGAACAGGAATCCGCGCACGGGAGCGCTCGAACCTTTCAATTTTGAGCATCTACTGAAAAATGTGCCCGAGCTGGAGCAGATACCGGCAGAGATATCATCATATCAGTTTACGCCTCCTATTGACAGCAGCGACATGTCGCCGAAATTGTGGATAGACCTGGTGCATATCATTGCCAACAATTATAATGCATACGATGGTTTTATTATACTGCACGGCACCGATACAATGGCCTATACAGCCTCAGCATTGAGTTATATGCTCGAAAACCTGACTAAGCCCGTGATACTCACCGGCAGCCAGTTGCCAATAGGTCAGTTGCGCACCGATGGCAAGGAGAACCTCATTACGAGCATCGAGATAGCCACGGCCAGAAGGCACGACGGCACCGCCCTGGTGCCTGAGGTGGGCATCTATTTCAACGGACATCTGATGAGGGGTAACAGAACGACTAAGCAGAGTTCTGACAATTTCAATGCCTTTGAGAGTTTCAATTTCATGCATCTGGCCGACGCAGGAGTGACCATCACATACCACGAAGACCGAATAATCACTCCCGACTATTCAAAGCCCATGGTGCCGCATTTCCAGTTAGACCCCAACGTAATCGTGTTTACCCTCTTCCCCGGCATCAGAGAGGAAATAGTGCACGACGTGCTTAGGATTCCCCAACTGAGGGGCATAGTGATGCGCACATACGGCAGCGGCAATGCCCCACAGCAGCAGTGGCTACTGGATGCGCTTAAAGAGGCTACAGCCAGTGGCAAGGTGGTGATCAATATCAGCCAGTGTATGGCTGGACGTGTGGAGATGAACAGGTATGACGCAGGCTATCAGCTCAAGTCTGCCGGTGTGTTGAGCGGATACGACAGCACCGTGGAGAGTGCTGTAACCAAACTGATGTATCTGCAAGCGCGCTTCTCTGATTATCACCAGGTTAGAAACTTCATGAGCAGGAGCATAAGGGGAGAAATCACGGTATAAGGGGAGAAATCATCCTTTAACCTAACACGAAGCGCAACGACATGACGAATTGCGACAGGAAGAGCCATATCACCAATATGGGTGCCACTGACGTGATGCCCGAGAGCATGGCCGAGACGACATCAGAGGGTCTGGGCGTGTTGCCCGAGATGATGCCGAAGATGGCGCTGGAGAGAAATAGTCCAAAGCATGACATGGGTATTATGGAGCGGCTGAAGGGAGAAGGAAAGAGATTGCCGTCGGCACTGAGCAATACGGCATGTGGCACCACCGACAGCAGGGCCACGGCAATAACATATAGTGAAAAGAGAACAATAGCGGAATATAAGGCCAGGCGCTCGCGATATTTCCGGTGCTTGTCAGCCACGCATCTTATCATGCCACTCTCTGACATCACCCCCCAAGTGACACCAATGATTACCATCCATGAGGTGGGGGCAGAAGCCAAAAAGGAACTGTAGGTGCCCAAAAACCATCTGGCTCCCTCGCCGCTTATCATGCTACGCACCTCAAGGGCGGGAAAGAGGATGGACACCAGCCATGAACCGATGACCAGCAGGATCAGCAGAATGGCAAGGGTTACCACGGAATATGTGGTTATCTTTGTTTTCATAATCAGCATTTATGTGTGGGCAGGACTACTAATCCTCGTCGGGCAACAGGTTTTCTACGTCAAGGATGTGTAGCTCCAATGCCTTTACCACCAGTCTGGTAGCATTGACGCTCATGCCGTTGTTGCCATTGGGAAAGAGTTTGCCCACCAGTTCATTTTGACGTTTCTCAAGACTCTTCACGCCAAAGGGCATACCGCGCAGGTTGGATATTTGCTCTTTGGTGTAGCCCAGTGCCAGATGGCGCAGAAATCGCTCGTCATACTCGTCGATTTCATAGTTTACAAAGGCATCCTGACAAGATATATCCTTGCTCACATCATGCTTGAAGCGTGCAGTGATTCGCTCAAGTATGGGTTGGTTAAACACCATGCGCTTGCCCTCCATCACACTGCTCACATCTCCTCGAGTAAGCATCTCGCCGCTCTTGAGAATGATGCCGTCGGCGCCGGCATCCAGCACGTCTACCCATAATTTCTCATTTAGTATCTCTCCAGTGAAGATAAGGATCTTTACGTTTGGATAGGCATCCTTGGTATGGCGGCATATCTCTACACCCACGGTGGTGGAACCGCCCAGGCCAAGGTCGAGGAGCAGCAGGTCGGGCACCTCCTGCTTGATAAGTTTCCAATATGCGGCCTCGGTGTCGGCAGTGCCTATCACCTGAGCCTCGGGTATGTCTGTCTTGATTATTCCCTCTGTGCCCTTGAGTTCGAGTGGCACATCCTCTACTATGATTACTTTGAATGGTTGCATGCTTATTAACTTATTGATGGTAATACTATGTTGATATACAGTTGGTTATCAATGGTTTCTGCCCATATTCCGCATCCTCGTCTGCCCGTGGCTTCGGAGTGGTCTCTGACTGCCTGACGGCAGAGCATAAAGGGTATATTGTTGGCACTCATGATAGTGGCGGCATGGGGTTGCAGTCCGGTCATGAGCAGTTGTATGAGCACATATCCCGCAGTGTGTGGTTTGACTGTCACCACGGGTTTGCCGCCAACGCACTGTTTGCACAGCAACTGATACATATAGGTGATGAGTGGTGCATTACCTATCACGGTATGGTGGGTGGCAGCGGGTCCGAAGATGGTATGGAGGGGTACACGCGACATGTGTATGCTCACCGTCTGGACCTGCTGTGTGGCCTGCCTGCTGAGCACTGAATAGATGCTACGGTAATAGTCAACGAGTTCGCTCACATCCTCGAGATTGCGGTCGCCTTCTGCCACCATCTGCATGATCCTATTGGGGAAATACATGGTTTCATGCTTGAGTGCAGACAGGCTGTTGTCTACCACCGAATTACTCACATGCATACGTTCACACTCATAACGCACCTTGCTCACCTCATCGGCATTGCGCTCCATGTCGGCCTCTCTGTCTCCAAGCAGTTGGCACGAATGGATGAGAGTGTCTCTGATACGCTCCATAGCCATGCGGAGCGACTCAGGAAATTCCTCAAGGCTCATGGCCTCTATGGCGGCTATCTTGTGGCTGATAGGACTGGAACTGAGCAGCAGGTCATTGAACTCGTTGACCCGCTCCAAGCAGAAACGGTAATAGAGCACATGACGATAATAAATTATATAATATGCGGGCAGGATCATGAGCAGTATGACTGCCATGAGGATAATGGCCACGGTCTTGTTGGTCTGCGACTGACGCATGGCGGTGCAATAGGCTGCCAGCGTATTGTCTGCCGACATCTCCTTGAAGAGCTGGGTATAGATCCTATTATTGTATGAATAGGTGCTCCATTTATGCAGGGCAAGGGCGGCCACGGCACTCTCATTGCGCATATCGAGAATGATGTCGTAGTCGGTCTTTATGCTGTCTCGAAACCATTTTATCTCGGGTGCCACAAGGGCCTCATTGCCATCGGCAAGGATGGGATAGCGACCATCGGGGGCTACACTGCGATAGTGGATATTGAGATAATGGCGGCAGGAGTCGGCTAATTGGAGCGTACGCTCATAACGACCCGAGACATTGGAGAAATAGGTACTGTCGGCAAAGGCTCTCGCCTTAAGCAGATAAGGTGTGGCGGCATGGGCCGAGAAGGACTGCGTGGCCATCATCATGAGCAGAAGTGCCACCCGCAGCACACCCTTGGGCAAACGGAAGAAGAGACGGCTACCCTTGCCAAGGGTGCTCTCTGCCGATATCATGCAGACATCAAAGAGATGGCTGGTCTTGCGGTATTGGTCGATGATGCCCTTGCAGTTCATCAGTCCAAAGCCATGCCCATCGTATACTTTCTGCTCAAAGAGGGTGGAAAGCAACTGAGGGCTCATACCTGGTCCTTGGTCTGACACCGATATCTCCACATAACGCTCCGACTCTTGCGTGGAGATGGTTACTATGCCGCTATCTGAGAACTTTCGGGCATTGTCTGCCAGGGTGTTGATCATGAAAAGGGTAAGTGTACGGTCTGCCTTTACTACCGCAGGAGTATCTTCAACAGACAGTTGCAACCCCTTTAGTTCAAACGACCTACGACTCTTCTTAATCATATCGAGTAGCGGCTGTAGGGCAAAACTCTCTATTCGGGTGGTCACGCTACCCCGGCGCATCTGTATCCAATCAGTGAGCTGTTTGTTTTGCTCGTTTATATTGGCAGCTAATTCGGAGATATAGTCATAACGCTCAGCTCGCTTGGCCTCATCCTCATGACGCTCCCTGAGCAGGTGCAACTCATGCATGATACGGTCGATGAGCGGAGTAATTGAATTGACCAGCGACACTTTGGCCCTGTTGGCAAGGCTGTCGTGCATAAGGCGTTCCTCCTGCAACTGATACTGCGCCAACTGCTCACGCACCTCCTCATGCAACTCCTCGGCATGGGCCTGTTCTTGAACAAACCTCCTCTCCCACTCTGCCAATGGCTTTAGCAGGATGCCTGCCTCGCGAGAAATGCTGCTACGGCGACTCTTACGGCTAAATACCACGAGCAACACGAGAAGTAACACTATGGCCATGACCACCGAGAGGAGCAGGATGTTTTGTTGCCTTGCAGTGGTTTCATACATCTCAGCTCGCGACTCCAGATAGCGGTCCTGGCGTGTCTGCTCCTGCAGATCGAGATAGATATTTCGGTTATAATCGCTTTGGAATTTATCATTTACGGCTGCATAGGCCACGCTCAACTGCTCACGCACACTGGCCACAAGGTCGGGAGCTTGACTAATGCGTGGGTCGCCCACCACAGACTCGAGATGTGACAGAGCCTGCTCATAGTCGCCCCTGTCGCGGAAACAGGATGCAAGGGTGCGATGGGCACCGGCTATCTGGTATGCATCGCCAAAGCGCTGGAATATCTCCAGGGCTCGCTCTGCCAAATGCTGAGCAACAAAGCCATCATCAATATCCATGCCTGTGATATATGTAATGATGGCACTGTTTTTGCGCTCAAAGTCCTGACGATCCTTAGCCACAAGGAGATGCTCTGCCATAGCCTCCATGGAATTGGCCACAAAGAAGGGATAATGCTGCCGCAGGGCAATAAGATAACATTTGCTGAGGTAATCAAACTCGAGCTGCCTCACCTCTTCACGGTTGCGGCCTTCGAGTATTCCTCCCGCACCTACGTTATAGAGATAGTTGAGATACTGTGCCGTGTCTTTCTGTATGTATCCATCGGGAGAGATTGATTGTATGGCATGCTTTGACTGACGCTCTAGTCCAACATAATAAAAATATGTGGAATTGACTATCGCATACTCTGATTGGGCATACACAAGGCGCTGATGCTCTCTAAGAGTGAGTGACGTAATGTCTTCATTGATGCGCTTATGGCAGTGTTCGGCACGATGGCGATAGTCGTAAAACTCCTTGTTTCGCGACCTGCGCTGACATAGGCGCATCATCTGCACATTGGCAATCATGAGTTCTATCTGATTGTCAGATTCGCCAAACACTATTTGCAGAAGACTGTCGGCACGACCATAGTCCATATTGGCTATGGAGACAAAGGCAAGATTATTATACGCTTCTGCCCTGCCAGACGGATAGTTCCCAGACAGGCTGATGGCACGGCGGGCATAAGCAGCCGTAGAATCAAGATCTCGGTAATGGTATGCGTAACTCTGATCATTCAGCCTGTCTACAACGGGATTGGAAGTCTCAGTACAAGCCGAAAGAATAAAAAGGCTCCGTATGACGAGCAGCCATACGAAGCCTTTAATATATTGTATGTTATCCGCGTGCCTTAGCAATGTATCCCAATGCCTCCTGGCACTTGTCGGTGATAGCCTGCCAGTTCTCAGCGGCGATGACTTCTTTGGGGAAGAGTTTTGAACCCATGCCCACGCAGAATACACCTGCCTTGATCCATGATGTCAGGTTTGCCTCGTCGGGAGACACACCACCAGTAACCATCAGTTTAGACCATGGCATAGGAGCCATGAGACCCTTCACGAGATTTGGACCGAGCACATCACCAGGGAAGATCTTGCAGAGGTCGCAACCAGTCTCCTGGGCTGCTCCCACCTCAGACACACTTCCGCAACCTGGTGTGTAAGCCACCAGACGACGATTGCAGATCTTTGAAATCTCTGGATTGAAGAGAGGACCAACCACGAAGCATGCGCCCAACTGGATATAGAGGGCGGCAGTAGCAGGGTCAACAACAGAGCCTACTCCTAATGCTAGTTCGGGGCACTCCTTGGCGGCAAACTTCACAACCTCTTCGAACACCTCGTGGGCGAAATCGCCACGGTTGGTAAACTCAAAGGCTCTGACACCACCATCGTAGCATGCCTTCACTACCTTCTTGGCCACTTCGGCATCTTTATGGTAGAAAACAGGCACCATGCCAGTCTGACCTATCTTGGCCAAAACGGCTATCTTATCAAATTTTGCCATTTGCTTGTCTTGTTATATTTATGAATTATGTGTATGCGGTATTATCTCTGTACACGACCAGAAGCGTCGCCACCTGCGAGGTTCTCAACCTCTTCCTTGCTCACAAGGTTGAAGTCGCCAGGTATGGTGTGCTTCAATGCTGATGCTGCCACAGCGAACTCGAGGGCCTTGCCCTGATTGTCGGGGTATGTGAGCAGGCCATGGATGAGACCACCTGAGAAGGAGTCACCACCACCTACACGGTCGATAATAGGCATGATATCATAGTGCTTGCTCTGATAAAACTCCTTGCCATCATAGATGAGAGCCTTCCAGCCATTATGTGTGGCAGAGAGCGACTCACGGAGTGTGGAAACGACATACTTGAAACCAAAGGTGTCCATCATTCCCTTGAAAATGCCATAGTATCCCTCGGCATCTGTCTTGCCACCCTCTACGTCGGCCTCTGGTTTGAAACCAAGGCAGAGTTGGGCGTCTTCCTCATTGCCAATGCATACATCCACATATTTCATCAGAGGTTTCATGATGCTCTGTGCCTTCTCGCTTGTCCACAACTTCTTGCGGAAGTTGAGGTCTACAGACACTGTCACACCATGACGCTTGGCTGCCTCACAAGCCAAACGGGTGAGTTCGGCTGCCTTGTCGCTGATAGCTGGGGTGATGCCACTCCAGTGGAACCAGTCGGCTCCTTCCATTACTGCATCGAAGTCAAAGTCTGATGGATCAGCCTCTGCTATTGAACTGCCTGCACGGTCGTAGATAACCTTTGATGGACGCATAGAAGCACCTGTCTCAAGATAGTAGATACCTACACGATTGCCACCACGAGCCACGAAGTCAGTATGTACACCATATTTGCGCAGGGCATTCACGGCACACTGACCAATCTCATGCTTGGGCAACTTGGATACAAAATAGGCATCATGACCATAATTTGCGCAACTGACAGCCACGTTGGCCTCGCCACCACCATATACAACATCAAAGCTTTCGCTCTGAACAAATCTCTTCTGTCCGGGAGAAGACAGACGGAGCATAATCTCTCCTAATGTTACTACTTTTGCCATTTTTCTTTATTTGAATTTATGTTTAATAGATCAATT
The DNA here is from genome assembly GCA_022782305.1 of Prevotella sp. GTDB lineage: Bacteria > Bacteroidota > Bacteroidia > Bacteroidales > Bacteroidaceae > Prevotella. The sequence continues at coordinate 12,611 of JALFPC010000046.1, forward strand.
AATATATGTTTGCGAGCACAAAAATAGCAACTATTTCTGAAATAACGAAATAAATCGCATTTTTTTTTCATCATTGACCAAAATAATTGCCTGTGCATTCGCACAATTCAAATTTTATTGGTATTTTTGCACTTGTAATAACAAAATGTTGGCACATGCCTATCATCATCAATATTGCAAATGGCTTCAGACAAGATAAGAATAAAAGACGTGGCTGAACTGGCCGGAGTTTCCGTGGGCACCGTTGACCGTGTGCTACATGGCAGGCCAAACGTGTCAGAGGCTTCAAGGAAAAAAGTGGAGAAAGCCTTGAGCGAAATGAATTATACACCCAATATGTATGCCAGCGCACTGGCTCATAACAAAACATACCATTTTGTTTGTATCATACCAAAACATGAGTCGGAGGCTTATTGGGAAGAAATCGAAGAAGGGGCAATGAAAGCATGCGAGCACCGCAGAGACTTCAATGTGAATGTCAAGATGATGTATTACAGACGATTCAGACCAGAAACCTTCGACGAGGTGACAAGCGAATGCCTCAAACTAAATCCTGATGGTGTGATTATTGTTCCATCCAAACTTGACGTGACACGAAAGTTCACTGACAAACTGCATGCCACCGGCATTCCGTTTGTGATGCTCGATAGTTATATGCCCGACCTGCGCCCACTGGCGTTCTATGGACAAGACTCCTTCTGCAGCGGTTATTTCGCAGCACGCATGCTCATGCTGCTGGCCAAGGACGAAAAGGAGATCATGATGATGAAACAAATGAAAAATGGACTCATTGCCAGCAAACAGCAGGAGAACAGAGAAACAGGGTTCAGACATTACATGCATGACCACTTTCCTGATATTGTCATTTCTGAGGTAAACCTGCCACTGGACGCCGGAAGGGATTCATACGCCGAAATACTCGAAGATTTCTTTGCCGCACACCCCGACGTGCATCACTGCGTCACATTCTGCTCAAAAGCACATATCGTAGGTGAGTTCCTACTTAAAAGCAACAGGAGAAACGTGCAGATAATGGGCTACGACATGGTAGAGAAAAATGCACTTTGCCTAAGGCAGGGGGCCATCTCTTTTCTCATAGCTCAACATGGATATATGCAGGGATACTCGTGCGTGGAAACGCTCTTTGAGGCTATAGTGCTGAAAAAGGAGGTTAACCCCGTGAACTATATGCCCATAGAGATACTGACTAAAGAGAACGTGGACTTCTATAGGCGCACACAACTCTGAAACGCAAAACGAAACAGGTGTGTATGCTAATAATGATAATTCAAACTAATTAATTACAATAATATGAAACAAACTTATTTACAAATCAGTCCCATTGACACTGTAGTGGTTTGCCTGACTCCACATAAGACTGGAGACATCATCACTGTCAACGGAAAACAAATCACAATCTGCCAGGATACCCCTGCAGGTCACAAAATCCTTATCAAAGATACACAGAAGGATGAGGACATCATAAAATATGGATATCCTATTGGACATGCAAAGCAAAACATGACAGCTGGACAGTGGGTAAACGAGAATAACCTGCAAACCAACTTGGCAGGCACACTCAATTATACTTATAACCTGGTGGAAAAGGAACCATGCGCATATATAAACGAACAACGCACTTTCAAGGGTTATGTGCGCAAAAATGGTGATGTGGGCACTCGAAACGAAATATGGATTGTGCCTACAGTGGGATGCGTAAACGGAATCACCGAAAAACTGGCCGAGAGACTGCGCAAAGAAACTGGCTACCAGGGAGTGGACTCTATTTACGCATGGCATCACAACTACGGTTGTTCGCAGTTGAGCGGCGACCATGAAAACACACGTAAGGTGCTACGCGACATAACCCTGCACCCAAACGCAGGAGCTGTGCTCATCGTGGGACTGGGATGCGAAAACAACCAGCCAGAGGAATTCGTAAAAATGCTCGGCGACTATGACCACGACAGGATTAAACTGTTGGTGACACAGAAAGTGGAGGGCGACGAGGTGGAAGCTGGTATGGAAATACTGCGCCAACTCTATAACATCGCAAAGGAAGACAAACGTACAGATGTGCCTGTAAGCAAACTGCGCATTGGACTGAAATGCGGTGGTAGCGACGGATTCAGCGGCATTACCGCTAACCCACTGGTGGGAGAGTTTTCAGATTGGATAGTGGCACAGGGCGGCACTTCCGTGCTTACCGAGGTGCCGGAGATGTTTGGAGCAGAAACCATTCTCATGAACAGATGCTCCAACAAAGAACTCTTCGACAAAACAGTCAAGATGATCAACGGATTCAAGGAATACTTTCTCAGTCATGGAGAACCTGTGGGTGAAAACCCATCGCCAGGAAACAAGGCAGGCGGCATCTCTACCCTCGAAGACAAAGCACTTGGATGCACACAGAAATGCGGGCATTCACAGGTTATGGGGGTACTCGAATATGGAGAGCGCATAGAAACAGACGGACTGAACCTGCTTGCTGCACCTGGCAACGACCTCGTGGCTTCTACAGCTTTAGCTGCAGCAGGATGCCAGATTGTGCTCTTCACCACAGGACGCGGCACTCCATTCGGAACATTCGTACCTACCATGAAGATAGCCACCAATCCAACACTCGCTGCCAACAAACCTAACTGGATTGACTTCAGCGCAGGACAACTGCTCGAGGGTAAGACAATGCTACAACTCGTACCAGAGTTTATAGACAAGATTCTGGCAGTGGCAAGCGGCGAAAAGGCCAGAAACGAAATCAACGACTATAGAGAAATCGCAATATTCAAAACTGGTGTAACACTTTAACATCAGGGAATATTCATATTATCAACTTTTATTGGCGGAGCAATAAGCAACTTATTGCTACCGCCAATATATAAACCGGCACATTACAAACATGAGAGGATTTTTGGCCATTAGCCCTTTGGTTGTTTTTGTGATTCTTTATCTCGCCACATCCATAATTGCTGGCGACTTCTATAAGGTGCCCATCACGGTGGCTTTCATGGCGTCGTCGATATATGCCATTGCAACATCGCGCAAAATGACACTGCAAAGAAGAATAGAAACCTTCAGCCACGGGGCAGGACAGCCACAGATGATGCTCATGATGTGGATCTTCATACTGGCTGGAGCATTTGCAAACGCTGCCAAGGAGATGGGGAGCATTGATGCGACAGTGACACTCACACTCAATATCCTGCCTGCCAACATGCTCATGCCTGGACTGTTTATAGCTGCCTGCTTCATCTCACTCAGCATCGGCACAAGCGTGGGCACCATAGTGGCCCTCACACCCATAGCAGTGGGAATAGCCTCATCCACAGGTACAAGCATTCCCCTGCTAACAGCCGTGGTAGTGGGTGGTTCTTTCTTTGGAGATAATCTCTCTTTTATCTCAGATACAACAATCGTGGCCACTTCAACACAGGGATGCAGAATGAGCGACAAATTCAAGGTGAATGCCTTTATAGCCATTCCTGCTGCCATCATCATCCTGCTTATATATATTATAATAGGTGGAGAGATGAAACTGAACCAGCCTGCAGGGGATGTGGACTTCATAAAAATTATCCCTTATCTCGTGGTACTGATTTGCGCAGTGATTGGAATCAACGTGATGGCTGTGCTCACACTTGGACTGACACTGACAGGCATCATCGGCATGAGCACAGGTGCCTTTGATATCTACGGATGGATGAATTCAATGGGCAAAGGCATCATCGGCATGGGCGAACTGATCATCATAACCATGCTGGCTGGTGGACTGCTGGAAGTGATAAAAAAGAACGGAGGCATCACCTTCATCATACGATCCATTACACAACGCATACACAGCAGACGGGGAGCGGAACTATGCATTGCGGCACTCGTGTCGGTAATAAACCTATGCACCGCCAACAACACCGTGGCAATAATTACAGTGGGGGGAATAGCAAAAGAGATTGGCACACGATTTGGCGTGGACAACCGAAAGTGCGCAAGCATTCTCGACACCATGTCGTGCTGTTCGCAGGGAGTGATACCATACGGAGCACAACTGCTCATGTCGGCAGGACTGGCTGCAATCAATCCTGTGGCCATCATACCATACCTCTACTACCCCTTCGCCATTGGCATCATCACAATTCTTGCTATACTTGCAAGATATCCACGCAAATATTCGTAAACTACAGATATTCAGCATTATATGGACATTATTAGAAGAAATTTCTTTAAGTTGCTGCAGAGTGGTGCACTTGACATAAACAATCAGGTGGAACCCATGTCGCCATGGAAATGGGAACAACTGTATAAGTTGGCACTACTGCATGGCGTGGGGGCTATCATCGCAGATGGCATCAAAAAACACGAGAACGACTTCTTTATGACATTGCCTGAGGACCTAACAAAGAAATGGAACAAGACAGTGGCTGACATCGAAAAGGCCAACGAAGAAACAAACCATGCTCTCGAACAACTCATGGCCATCTTCAACAAAGAGCAACTAAGACCCATACTGCTGAAAGGACAATATATGACCGATTGTTACCCAAAAGGTAACCACCGCACTCCTGGGGATGTAGACATCTATTTCCCCTTTGCACCACAGGCAAATAAAGCCAATATATGGGCCGACAACAATGGCAGAGATATAGACAAAAGCGAAAAGGGGATAACAAAATACTCATGGCAGGGACTGAGCATTGACCATCATAGGCAAATGATGACACTGACAAACAAATGGCTCAATATCAAACTGCAACATATCATTGACAGCGAGATAAAATGCTGCGACTCTACTTATTACCGACTCGGAAATACAAAGATAGAGGTACTGCCCCCTACCCTCGACCTGCTCATGATGATACTAAGAAGCTCACGATATCTGCTCAACGATGGCATCAGCCTTAAACAAATCGTGGATACCGCCCTCTTCCTTAAACAAAAAGGGCATCTGGTGGATTACTCGAAACTAGGTAAATGGATTGCAACACTGTCTTTGGAAAAAATGGCTTCTCTGCAGGTGTCTATGCTCATGCAACTGCTCGGAATGGATGAAGAAGAACTGCCCTTTGCATCACCATACAAACAGGGCATAGGAGATATCTTTAATGACCTTTTTATCATCACAGGCAAGTATGCAGACGAGTGGTATTTCTCGCAAGGAAAGAATATTTTCGTGAGAGCCACTAACTCAGGGGCCATGATGTGGCACGTAAAACATAGCGCTTCTTTCTTCAAATACTACCCGCAAGAGGCTTTCACCAATTTCTTCTCTTCATTCGCACACTCTCTGTCGCACATAGAGGAATAATAACAAAATGTGCTGATTATTTTGATATCTGCAAAATTTGTTGTAACTTTACACCCCAAATACGCAATGCGTTATCCAAATAGCTAAAAAACAGATATCATATATGCATTTCAAGTGGAATTATACACCTGCCACTGAAGAAAGGAAGAAACAAGCAGCTGAACTGGCCGAAAAAATCAATATGTCGCCAATACTCGCTGAACTCCTCATACAGAGGGGGATAAAGACAGAGAGTGCGGCAAAAAGATTTTTTAGACCCATGCTGAGCGAACTAATTGACCCCTTTCTGATGAATGACATGGACATTGCCGTGGATAGACTTAACGACGCAATGGGAAGAAAGGAACGCATCATGGTCTACGGCGACTACGACGTGGACGGATGTACCGCCGTGGCTCTCGTATATAAGTTTCTGCAGCAATTCTACTCAAATATCGACTATTATATTCCCGATAGATATGACGAGGGATATGGGGTGAGCATCAAGGGCATTGACTATGCAGCAGAAACAGGAGTAAAACTCATCGTGGTGCTAGACTGCGGCATCAAGGCCATAGAAGAGATTGCATACGCAAAAGAAAAAGGCATAGACTTTATCATCTGCGACCATCACGTGCCTGATGATGTACTGCCTCCAGCCATAGCCATTCTCAACCCAAAACGTGTGGACTCTGACTATCCCTTCAAACATCTCTCTGGATGTGGGGTGGGATTCAAACTGATGCAGGCATTTGCAAAAAACAATAGTATTCCTTTTGCTCGACTCATCCCACTGCTCGACCTGTGCGCAGTGAGCATCGCTGCCGACATTGTGCCCGTGGAGGGGGAAAACAGAATATTGGCTTTTCATGGGCTCAAACAACTAAACCAAAACCCTTGCGTAGGTTTTAAGGCCATCATAGAGATATGCGGACTAACCAACAAAGAATTGACCATGAGCGATATTGTGTTTCGCATGGGACCAAGGATAAACGCAAGCGGCAGAATGCAAAACGGCAAGGAAGCCGTGGAACTGCTCGTGGAGAAAGACTTTAGAAAGGCTCTTGCCGAGGCAAAACGTATCAATGAATACAACGAACAGCGAAAAGATGTGGACAAGCAGATGACTGAAGAGGCCAACAGTATTGTGGCCGAACTGGAAAGCCAAAACCACTCGAGTTCTATCGTTCTCTGCGACGCCAACTGGAAGAAAGGTGTGGTGGGAATAGTGGCATCACGACTGACAGAAATCTATTTCCGACCAACGGTGGTGATGACAGTAACAGACGGCATAGCCACGGGATCTGCACGAAGCGTGGCTGGATTTGATGTCTATGAGGCTATAAAGAGTTGCCGAGACCTGCTCGAAAACTTCGGAGGACACACCTATGCTGCTGGACTGTCTATGAAAATTGAAAATCTCGGCGAGTTCAAACAGAGGTTTATGCAATATGTTGACAGCCATATCATGCCCAACCAGACAAGCGCAGAGCTGAACATTGACAAACAACTCGACTTTAAAGATATAACAAAGAGAATGCTCGCTGACCTCAAGAAATTTGCACCTCACGGGCCTTCAAATCCCAAACCACTCTTCATAACACGGAATGTGTATGACTATGGAACAAGCAAGGTGGTGGGCAGACAGCAGGAGCATATCAAACTCGAACTCGTTGACAGCAAGTCAAGCAATGTCATGAATGGCATCGCTTTCGGACAAAGCAGTTCGGCCAAATATATAAAGAGTAAACGTAGTTTCGACATCGTATACACAATAGAAGAAAACACCTACAAACGGGGTGAGGTGCAACTGCAGATTGAAGATATCAAACCGTCAGACTGTGACTAACATAAGAGAAATCCTCAAGAAATATTGGGGGTACGATGATTTCAGGGGTATTCAAAGGGAGATTATCGAGAGTATAATTCATGGACATGACACCCTGGGACTCATGCCTACCGGCGGAGGCAAATCGATAACCTTTCAGGTGCCTGCCATCGCCATGGAGGGGTTGTGTCTCGTGATTACACCACTCATTGCTTTGATGAAAGACCAGGTAGACAGTCTCAGAAGGCACTCACTAAGCGCTGCATACATCTCTTCTGATATGACTCACGCCGAGATACTGGCCATACTCGAGAATTGTGTGTTTGGTGCCATAAAATTTCTGTATATATCGCCAGAGAGACTAACTTCTGAACTCTTTATCACCAAACTCAAACATACCAAGGTGTGCTTTGTTTGCGTGGATGAAGCACACTGCATCAGTCAATGGGGCTACGATTTCAGACCTTCTTATCTCCAGATATCAAAAATCAGGCAGATCAAGCCCGACAAACCAATTCTGGCCCTCACTGCCACCGCCACTCCAAAGGTGGTGGAAGACATTCAACAGCAACTGATGTTTCGCCAGCATAATGTGCTCAAAATGAGTTTTGAGCGCAAAAACCTCGCATATATAGTGAGACACTCAGAGAAAAAAGAGGAAGAGATGGTGCGAATTCTCAGAAAAGTGAACGGTAGCGCCATTGTGTATACACGAAGTAGGAAAGGTACCAAAGAGGTGGCAGCATTCCTAAATGAGGCTGGCATCAGCGCCACATTCTTTCATGCTGGACTTGACCCTTTAGACAAAAACCAAAGGCAGAACGAATGGATTGAAAATAAAGTGAGGGTAATGGTGGCAACTAATGCTTTTGGCATGGGAATAGACAAACCAGACGTAAGACTGGTCATTCATATCAATTGCCCCGACAGCATTGAGGCTTACTTCCAGGAGGCAGGAAGAGCGGGAAGGGATGGTAAGAAAGCATACGCTGTGCTGCTTTTCAACAAAAACGACAAGATAATGCTGCGCCGCAGAATCAAGGAAAACTTTCCCGACAAGGCGTTTATCAAACAGATATACGATGAACTGGCTTTCTTCTTCCAGTTGGGTATCGATTCGGGATATAATCATTCTTTTGACTTTAATCTCGAACTCTTCTGCGTCAGATTCCAACACCACCCCATCCATGTGAGGGCTGCATTGCTCATTTTGACAAAAGCAGGATATATTGACTATGACGAAGAAAGGGAGTCGGCCACACGACTGATGTTCTGCCTTGAAAGAGATGAACTCTACAGATTATACAATAATTCCAAAGACGAAGACCGGCTGATAGAATATCTGCTGAGAAAATATGGTGGGCTATTCAGTGATTATGTGCCCATAGACGAACAGGCTATACAGCATAGTCTCAACATAAAGAAGCAATACATTCACCAAATTCTCATCAATCTCTCAAGGAAACATATCATCAAATATATTCCTTCAAAAACCACACCGGTCATCAGATACACCCAACGAAGGGAGGACTCTGCGCATATAGTGATAGGTAAGGATATCTATGAAGAAAGACTTGCACAGTTTAAGGAGCGCATAAATAGCGTAATCAGATATTGCGAAGAAAATAATTTGTGCCGCAGCAGGATGTTGCTCGACTATTTCGGCGAACAAAACACTCACGATTGTAAGGTTTGCGACACTTGTATCAACAGGAAAAGCAATGCTAACGATATTGACAGCATAATACAATCCCTGCAAGAACAACTCGCTGACCATGCCCCACATTCTGTGGAAGAGCTCCAATCGGCAGTGAATACCAGCGACTACTTGTTTAAGATTGCAGTAGCCGTGATGACAAAAGAAAACATGATATGCATGGACGATGACAACAGGATTTTGCTACGAAACAATTAACCTGTTGGCTGGACGAATAAGTAATTACTAATCATTATTACATTATATTATTATGATATTAAGCATTTTGGGAATAATAGCAGGAGTAGCCATAGTTGTTTGGGGAGCAGACAGACTTACCGAAGGTGCATCGGCAATAGCCTCACGCATGGGAGTGTCTGAGATAGTGATTGGACTCACCGTAGTGGCACTGGGCACGTCGATGCCTGAATTCAGCGTCAGCATCTTGTCAGCACTCAAGGGAGCCTCTGATATAGCTATCGGCAATGCCATGGGGTCTAATATCTTCAACACCTTGCTTATCGTAGGCATGGCTGCCATGGTGGCACCTATGACCATTACAAAAACGACAGTCAAAAAGGATATCCCCTTTGCACTGATTGCATCTGTATTGCTTATGATACTATGCATAGATGGGAGATTCAGTAGAATAGATGCGGCAGTGCTCATCGCCATGTTTCTATTCTATATGTATATCACTCTTAAGGATGCAAAAAAAGAGACCACACCAAAAGACGATGGCAACGACTGCCGTCAGCATATGAAGATATGGCAGGCTTCATTATGGATAATAGTAGGGTTGGCTTGCCTTGTGGGGGGCAGCAATATCTTTGTTTCGGGTGCTGTCTTTGTGGCTCAATCATTCAATATATCCAATGCTGTGATTGGTCTTACCATCGTGGCAGGTGGCACTTCTATGCCCGAACTGGCCACAAGTGTGGTGGCTGCCAAAAAAGGTAATAGTGGCATTGCAATAGGCAACGTTATCGGTAGTAATGTATTTAATATCCTCTTTATCCTCGGCACGACAGGACTCATATGCCCAATGAGTATTGGAGACATAACACAGATAGATATGACCATGCTTGTAGGTAGCATGATAATGCTGTGGCTCTTCTCTTTCACCAAACTGAATATCGAAAGATGGGAAGGTGCAGTGCTCTTTGCAATCTTTATTGCATACATGGTTTATCTGCTGGTATAATCAGTTATCTTGCGTTTACTTGCGTCTGAATAAATAACAGAATAAAGGGTGTGTCAACAAATATTGACACACCCTTTATTCTGTTATGTTGTAAGGGAAAATGCGATTACTTTACCTTTGCAACGATAGCCTTGAAAGCCTCTGGATTGTTCACTGCGAGGTCAGCGAGAACCTTACGGTTAATCTCGATGCCAGCCTTGTGAAGAGCACCCATAAGTGTAGAGTAAGACATGTTTTCCAGTCTTGCAGCTGCGTTGATACGCTGAATCCATAATGAGCGGAAATTGCGCTTCTTATTGCGACGATCGCGATAAGCATAGGTCAAACCCTTCTCCCATGTGTTTTTGGCTACTGTCCAAACATTCTTACGCGCACCGAAATAGCCGCGTGTGAGCTTCAAAATTCTTTTTCTCTTTGCTCTTGATGCTACATGATTTACTGATCTTGGCATAATTTTGTTTCTTTAAATGTTTGACAATAAGATTAACGGAGACACAACAGATCACGCACCTGCTTGAGGTTAGCACCATCCACGAGAGTCTGGTGAACCAGATTACGCTTCTGCTTCTTTGTTTTCTTTGTGAGAATGTGGCTGTGGTAAGCGTGATGTCTCTTGATCTTACCTGTACCGGTGAAACGGAATCTCTTCTTTGCACCGGAGTTTGTCTTTACTTTTGGCATTGTTTTAAAATTTTTATTATTATTGTTTATAATGCAGTGGCAACGCATATACCGGGCGTTACGCACATTTTTTCTTCTCTGTTATTGCTATGCCTTATTTAACTTAGTCTTCGGAAGAATGTAGTTTCTTAAGAGCATCGGCACTAATTTTGGCATTGGCCAACAGACCGCCATTGGCAGGTATTTCAGCATCAATCTGCGTTTCCTGTTCCTTGGCTTCCTTTCCTTCGGCAGCCTTTCGCTCTCTGTCCATAGCCTGCTGACTTTTCTTAGCCACACCAGCTTTCTTGGGTGCCAGATAGATAAACATCTTCTTGCCTTCGAGCGATGGCATGTGTTCCACCTTGCCATATTCCTCCAAATCGTTGGCGAATCGGAGCAAAAGCACTTCTCCCTGCTCCTTGAAAAGGATAGAGCGACCACGGAAGAACACATAAGCCCTTACCTTGTTGCCATCGGTTAGGAACTCTTTGGCATGCTTGAGTTTGAACTGATAGTCATGCTCATCAGTCTGTGGACCAAACCTGATCTCCTTGACTTCCACCTTAACCTGTTTGGCTTTCATCTCCTTGGCCCTCTTCTTTTGCTGATAGAGGAACTTGGAATAGTCAATGAGACGACAAACGGGTGGATTTGCATTAGGCGAAATCTCAACGAGGTCGACACCTTGCTCGCGGGCCATATCCAAAGCCTGGCGTGTAGGGACTACTGTCGATCCGCCGTCACCTACGATGCGGACTTCACGCACTCGTATCTGTTCGTTGATACGGTACTGATTCTTTATATTGTCATTCTTCATTCAACTATTTTATGAAAATCGGGTGCAAAGTTACGATTTTTCGCACTATTCCCCAAACATTTGTTTAATTATTTTTGAATAATTCGATTCTTTTTTCATATAAAAGGCCAAAGGAGTCGTTTTGAGGCTCCTTTGGTCCGTTTTTTTCTTATTTTTATGCTGTTATTGCTATCATTTATTCTTCAGGACTCACTTCTGTGGCCTTGAGCATTTCTGCTACCTCATTGTTTATTTTGGCAGCAAAATCAGCAATGGTAAGTACACCACGCTCCTCTGACCCCTGCTTGCGCACGCTAACAGTTCCATCTGCCTGCTCCTTCTCACCAACGATTACCATATATGGTATACGCTTCAACTCGTTGTCGCGTACCTTACGTCCAATTTTTTCATTTCTGTTGTCAACAGTTGCCCTCACACCTGCGAAATCAAGTTCCTTCGCCACTTTCTTGGCATAGTCGTTATATTTTTCAGAGATAGGCAATACTGCCACCTGATCGGGAGTAAGCCACAATGGGAAATGACCAGCAGTATGCTCGATGAGCACAGCACAGAAACGCTCCATAGAACCAAATGGTGCACGATGAATCATCACAGGAGTTTTCTTTGTATTGTCTTCATCGGTATATTCGAGTTTGAATCTCTCGGGCAGGTTATAGTCCACCTGAATGGTACCCAACTGCCATCTACGTCCGATGGCGTCTTTTACCATGAAGTCAAGCTTTGGACCATAGAATGCTGCCTCGCCATATTCAACCTTTGCTTTGAGACCTTTCTCGCGGCATGCTTCGATAATGGCGCTTTCACCCTTCTCCCATACCTCATCAGAACCGATATATTTCTCATGGTCGTTGGGGTCACGGAGCGAGATCTGAGCCTCGAAATTATCAAAGTGAAAGATATCAAAGACTGCGCTGATGATATCCATAACCCTAAGGAATTCATTCTTGACCTGGTCTGGACGGCAGAAGATATGAGCATCATCTTGCGTAAATGATCGTACACGGGTAAGTCCATGCAGCTCACCACTCTGCTCATATCTGTATACAGTACCGAATTCTGCAATACGCAGAGGCAGATCCTTATAAGAACGTGGTTTCCAAGCAAACACCTCACAGTGGTGAGGGCAGTTCATTGGCTTGAGCATATACTCCTCTCCCTCCTCAGGTGTATGGATAGGTTGGAATGAGTCCTTTCCGTAATGGGCATAGTGGCCTGAGGTGACATAAAGGTTTTTACTACCGATATGCGGGGTGATAACCTCCTGATAACCATACTTACGCTGTATTTTGCGTAGCATATCCTGCATGCGCAATCTTAGTTCGGTACCCTTTGGCAACCATATTGGCAAACCTTTTCCAACTCTTTCTGAGAACATGAAAAGTTCCATCTCCTTGCCTATCTTCCTATGATCACGCTTCTTTGCCTCTTCTACCATGAGAAGATATTCATCAAGCATTTTCTTCTTTGGGAAAGAGATACCATAGAGTCTCTGCATCTGCTCTCTGTTGGCATCTCCTCTCCAAAATGCTCCAGCCACGCTTGTAAGTTTTACAGCCTTTATGGCTCCAGTATTGAGAAGGTGAGGACCCTTGCAAAGGTCAGTGAAAGCGCCTTGAGTATATGTGGTAATAGTACCATCTTCGAGATCCTGATCTATATGCTCGCACTTGTAGGTCTGTCCGGCATCGGCAAACTCTTTCAGTGCATCAGCCTTAGCCACTTCCTTTCTAACCACGGGTTCTTTTTTCTGAGCAAGTTCCTTCATTTTGGCCTCAATGGTAGGGAAATCGCTTTCTTTTATCATTTCACCATTTTTGAGTAGCACGTCATAGAAGAATCCGTTTTCTACAGCTGGTCCAAATCCGAACTGGATTCCAGGATATAATTCCTGTAGTGCCTCAGCCAGCAGGTGAGCGGAAGTATGCCAAAATGCGTGCTTACCTTCTTCATCATCAAACTTGTAGAGTTGTACTGTAGAATCCTCATTGATTGCTCTATTGAGTTCTACTGTTTCACCATTAACACCGCATGCCACTACGTCTCTGGCCAATGCGGGTGAGATGCTTTCTGCTATTTGCAGACCAGTTACGCCCTGTTCGTATTCACGTACGGAGCCGTCTGGGAATGTGATTTTTATCATTGCCATAATTATTTGTTGTCAATTTGGGCGCAAAATTAACGAATTAAATCGTAATAGTACAATTTTTAGTGTAAAAAATTGCAAACTATTTATCTTCAAGTAGAGCCGCATTACGCACTCGGCTCAATGTCTCGGGGGTCATCTGCAGATAATTGGCTATATATACGAGCGGAGCCCGCAATACCAGTTGCGGTTGTCTTTTCACCAGTTTGGTATATCTATCGAGAGCAGACTCGAACCTTAGCATATCAGCATGTATTTGGCTTTGAATGAGCGACTCTTCGAGTATCTTTCGATATAATATCTGGATATTTACACTCTTCATGGCCACTTGCTCTAACCTTGTTCGTGGTAGCAGATAAACTATGGATGGTTCAAGAGCCATGATCTGCAATCTAGTAGGTTGCTCATTAAACAGACTCTCAATACACATCACGATATGGTTTTCTGTGGCCATATGCTCGGTTAGTTCCTTACCGTTTTTATAGTAGAACTGCCTTAGCATGCCCTTGGTTATCCAATAGAGGTCGGTGCATATGTCTCCCTCTTTTAGGATTATCTCCCCCTTTTGGTATTTTCGTGGCACGAGAACACTCTCGAGCACATCCAATTCGTCATGGGTCATGGTACTGTATCTTCTTGCCAGTTCCCTTGCCACATCTCTTGGCGTCATGCCAACTGTAGTGATGCCCATATTTTTTCCTCCAATAGTTAAGTGTGATTAATAGTTAACGTTAGACATTTTTCGACTGTTCATTAGTTGTCAGTCCAGTTTGAGCACTGCGAGGAATGCCTTTTGCGGCACCTCCACATTGCCTATTTGTTTCATTCGCTTTTTGCCTTTCTTTTGCTTTTCAAGCAGTTTTCTCTTTCTGCTCACGTCACCTCCATAGCATTTTGCCGTCACATCCTTTCTAACACATTTTATGGTTTCACGTGCCACTATCTTGGCACCTATGGCCGCCTGGATAGCTATATCAAACTGCTGTCTCGGTATGAGTTCCTTGAGTTTTTCACACATGCGTCTACCGAAGGTTACAGCATTATCCTGGTGAGTGAGGGTAGACAGGGCGTCCACGGGTTCTCCATTGAGCAGGATATCAAGTTTTGCCAATTTAGATGGTCTAAAACAGTCTATATGGTAATCAAAGGATGCATATCCTTTTGATATACTCTTAAGTTTGTCATAGAAATCAATAACGATCTCTCCGAGCGGAAGCATAAAATGCAGTTCTACCCTATTGCCACTCACATACTGCTGGTCGATGAGTTCTCCACGCTTGTCGAGGCAGAGGGTCATGATCGGTCCGATATAATCGGCAGCAGTGATGATGGATGCTCTGATATACGGTTCTTCTATATGGTCTATCATCGTTTGGTCGGGCAGGCCCGAAGGGTTGTGCACCTCCTTCACTCCTCCCTGCTTGTCATAGCACATATATGACACGTTGGGCACTGTAGTGATAACATCCATATTAAACTCCCTGTCGAGCCTTTCCTGCACTATCTCCATATGGAGCAGTCCCAGAAATCCGCATCTGAATCCGAATCCCAATGCTATCGATGATTCTGGGGTGAACGATAGCGAGGCATCATTGAGCCTTAGTTTCTCTAGAGATGCCCTTAGGTTCTCATAATCAGATGGATCTATGGGATAAACGCCTGCAAAGACCATTGGTTTCACTTCCTGAAAACCGTCGATGGCGCGTTCGCATGGTCTAGCCACATGAGTGATAGTATCACCCACTTTCACTTCCTTGCTATCTTTGATACCACTGATGATATATCCCACATCACCCGTAGAGAGTTGGTTGCGGGCAATCATATCCATCTTCAGCACTCCCACCTCATCAGCATCATACTCCATACCGGTATTGAAAAATTTCACCTTGTCACCCTTGCGTATCATGCCGTTTTCAATTTTGAAATATGCTATGATACCTCTGAAGGAGTTGAATACAGAATCGAAGATAAGAGCTTGAAGGGGTGCTGTAGAATCGCCCACGGGATGTGGTACTCTCTCAACCACAGCATTTAGGATATCCTCCACTCCCTCACCTGTTTTTCCGCTTGCCCTGATAATATCGGCGCGGTCGCATCCAATGAGGTCTATGATCTCATCTTCCACCTCATCTGGCATAGCACTGGGCATGTCTATCTTGTTTATTACCGGAATAATCTCGAGATTATGGTCGATGGCCATATAGAGATTAGATATTGTTTGTGCCTGCACGCCCTGCGTGGCATCCACCACGAGCAATGCTCCCTCGCAGGCGGCTATACTCCTCGACACCTCGTAAGAGAAGTCCACATGCCCTGGAGTATCTATAAGGTTTAGTATGTATTTCTGTCCATTGTGAGCATATTCCATTTGTATGGCGTGACTTTTGATAGTAATGCCACGCTCTCGCTCAAGATCCATATCATCAAGCATCTGTCCTTCAGTCACTTTGATTGTATTAGTATACTCGAGCAGTCTATCGGCAAGAGTTGACTTGCCATGGTCTATATGCGCAATAATGCAAAAATTTCTTATATTGTCCATTGTTGTCTTCTTTTCTTTTTGCCTTTTGAGACTATGCTGTAGTCAATATGCCATGCGTTTTTATTATTCGGCTACACAACCTCCATTATAGTGCAAAGATACTACATTTTATGGTTTTATCAAAATTATTTTCTCGTTTTTTTATTACCTTTTCCACTATTTGTGCATAGCAATAGTTTTTTAGCCATATCAAGATGGTAATATGAAAAAAAAACACTACTTTTGCACTATCAAAAAGGAGACTATATGAAAAGAGCTTACACATTATCATTAGTGTCAATACTGCTTTTAGGCAGTTGTCAGGAATCAATGGAAGATCGTTGTGCACGTGAAGTTAAGGAATATAATGACAAGCGTTGCCCTGCACGCATCAATGAGTATACGGATATAGACAGTGTAGTGTTTGACCGTTCCACTCTTACCACGCATTATTATTATACCATCAAGGGAGAGGCCGACAATCCAGAGGCCATAAAACGCATCAATCCTCGTACCAGTCTCCTGGAAGGGTTGCGAAATTCAACCAGCACACTTGCCTATAAGGAAGCGGGATATAATTTTGCTTATACCTACCATTCGCACAGCACAGGCAAGATACTGTTTGATATTGTCTTCACGAGCAACGATTATAAATAGTATTCCGCCCATATTATATATATAATGTACGCGCGTACATTATGTATATAATATGGGCGGTTATATAATTGACGACGTTATTGGTCTGGACAATTATTCCTCTGCTGGTTTCATGTTTGTATAAACATTCTGTACGTCGTCATCATCCTCGAGCAGATCAACCATCTTGTCAATGCTCTCCCTCTGCTCTGGAGTAACATCCTTGAGGTCGTTAGGAATACGGGTGAACTCTGCTCCTGTCACTTCAAAGCCGTTGCTCTCGAGATACTTCTGTATTTCACTGAAGCTTGTGGGTTCTCCATAGATGGTAATCTCTCCTGACTCTTCGTCCTTGTCAAATTCGTCGTCTACACCGAGGTCGATGAGTTCGAGGATGAGGTCATCCATATCTAGTCCATCCTTTTGCTTGAATGTAAACACACATTTGTGGTCAAAGAGGAAAGAGAGCGAACCTTGTGTGCCCATGTTTCCATTGAACTTATTGAATACGGCTCTTACGTTAGCCACTGTGCGAGTACCATTATCAGTAGCCGCCTCTACAAAGATGGCTATTCCGTGTGGTCCATATCCCTCATAGGTAACCTCCTTGAAATCCTTTTGGTCCTTACCCATTGCATTCTTGATAGCACGCTCAACGTTTGCATTAGGCATGTTTTCGCGTTTTGCCGTCTGCATGATTGCCCTGAGATGCGGGTTGTTTTCAGGATCCGGACCACCAGCCTTGACAGCAATGGCTATTTGTTTTCCGATTTTTGTGAATGTGCGGGCCATGTGTCCCCATCTTTTCAGTTTCGCAGCTTTGCGATATTCAAATGCTCTTCCCATTGGAGTGATTTTTTGAGTTTAGCGGAGCTGAGCTCCAAGTTTATTTTTCAAGTTTGTGATTATCTTATTCATGATAGCATCTATCTGTTTGTCATTAAGAGTCTTGCTCTCATCTTGCAACACGAAGTTGACAGCATAACTCTTTTTGCCCTCAGGCAGGTTCTTGCCTTCATACACATCAAAGAGTTCAACTTTCTTCAGAAGTTTCTTTTCGCTCTGCTTTGCAATATCTTCGATCTGTGAGAATTCTATGCCATTGTCTATAAGCAATGCAAGGTCACGACTTACGCTTGGATACTTGCTAATCTCCTTATATAGAACCTTGTTGCCCTTGATTAGTTTCATGAGGGTATTCCAGTTAATTTCAGCATAATAAACGGGCTGGCTGACATCCATTTCTTTCAATAGTTTATTTGAGAGGATACCGAGTTCTGCCAACTTGCTTCCGCCTCTGTTTTCAATTGTTATACCAGCGGCAAAGATATCATTATCCGACTTTCTTCTGACCACCTTTCCCTGTTGCAGGCCCACGCGGCGCATCACGTTGTCTACATACGCCTGCAGTTCATAAAATGTCATATCTTCATTAGGATGTGCCCAACTGCCTTCCACTCTTTTACCTGTAAGCCACAGAGCCAAGTGATAGTTTTCCTTGTATGCAGCCATTGGGTTTTGGTCGTCATGTTTCTCAGGATTATGTGCATACACATTTCCAAATTCAAAGAATCTGAGATTGGCATTTTTTCTCTTAATGTTATGTTCAATACTTTCAAGACCACCAAAGAGCAGTGTCTGCCTCATCACGTTAAGGTCGCTACTGAGTGGGTTCATGATGGTCACGCAGTGGTCGGCTGCATAAGTGTTATGATTCTGATAATATGCCCCTTTGGTCAGCGAGTTATTGAGGATTTCCACAAAGCCAGCTCCCACGAGTTGTTCGCTCACGAGATTTGCCCATTTATGCTTCTGGTCCTCATCAGCCTTCACCACCAGACATCCCTTGAGTTGGGTAGGTATCTCCACATTGTTATATCCATATATTCTGAGGATATCCTCCACTACATCGCATGGTCTCTGCACGTCTGTGCGGTATGCTGGGATTTCAAGTCTGATACCCCTTTCTGTTTCACCAATAACTGTCATTTCGAGGGTTTGGCAAATATTCTTTATTGTTTGGTTGCCTATCTCTTTGCCGATAAGACTATTTACATAATCAAAGTCGAGATCAACCACAGCATTGTCTATTGGATTAGGATATACATCGCAGATATCCATGGCCACCTTGCCTCCTGCCAGTTGCTTACAGAGTATGGCAGCCTGTTTTAGGGCGTATATAACTCCATTGGGGTCTATACCTCTTTCAAATCTGAAGCTTGCATCTGTGCTGAGTCCGTGTCTTCTTGCACTCTTTCTTATCCATGTTGGATGGAAATATGCACTTTCTAACACCACATTGGTAGTGGTTTCATACGTTCCACTACCCTTTCCTCCAAATATGCCGGCAATACACATTGGCTCTTCGGCATTGCAGATGCTTAGGTCATGGAGTCCCAGTGTATGCTCCTCTCCATCGAGGGTTACGAACTTGGTTCCTTCAGGTTGCGTCCTCACCACAATTTTGTGTCCCTTCACCATATCGGCATCAAAGCAGTGCATAGGCTGTCCGTATGCCATCATTACATAATTGGTAATGTCAACGATATTGTTAATTGGTCTCAATCCCAATATTCTGAGTTTATTTTGGAGCCATTCGGGACTTTCCTTCACCTCGCACCCTGTTATGCTTACACAAGCATATCTCTTGCATGCTTCTGCATTTTCTATTTCCACATCTATCTGCAGGTCATGGTTATCCACGGCAAAGGCACTGTTGTCGGGTCTATGCAGATTTGACTCATACCCATTAGTCTTGAGCCATGCATATAGGTCGCGTGCCACGCCCCAATGCGATAGTGCATCACTTCTATTGGGAGTGATATCCACTTCTATAAGCCAGTCGCTCTCAAGGTTGTAATATTCTGCGGCTGGCATGCCTACCTGTGCATCTTCGGGCAATACAATAATGCCTGCATGATCGGTGCCAACGCCTATTTCGTCTTCGGCACATATCATACCGCAACTCTCCACGCCTCTGAGTTTTGATTTCTTGATAACAAATTCCTTGTCGCCGTCATAGAGCACACATCCGAGGTCGGCCACAATGACTTTCTGTCCAGCGGCCACATTGGGAGCACCGCACACTATTTGCGATGGGGTTTCTCTTCCGAGGTCAACGGTAGTCACATGGAGATGATCAGAGTTTGGATGAATGTCGCAAGTAAGCACTTGGCCCACATATAGTCCTTTAAGTCCACCTTTGATGGTTTGCACTTCTTCGAGAGTTCCTACTTCCAGTCCTATGGAAGTCAGAGCCTCTGCGACTTCCTGTGGCGTCAGGTAAAAATCTACATACTCTTTAAGCCACTTATAAGATATATTCATTTCGTTATTTTTTAATTACAATAAAAATGCAGCGCAAAGTTACTGCTTTTTCTGCAATTACGCAATAATTTACGTGACTTTTTGCTATTATCACGGTTTATCGCTTCTTTAGGTCGCCAATGGTGATAGGCATATTCATAAGTTGCGCTGGTGTTATCTCCTTATGTTTTTTCATATACCATGTTATGTTGTCCACATAGCACATGTGTTTAAAGACCTTTTTCTGCATAATATGGTTTACGAGCCAGAATATCTTGCTCACCTGTATGTCGCAATATTCCTGTCCTGCCTCGTCATGGTTGGGTATAGGATACTTACTCATGATATAGAAGGTTAGACAGTCTGGCACTATCATGCTGCGCACCATTAATTTGCGTTGGTCGGCAGGATAGTATTTCAGATACAGGGGATAGTTGGCACCAAGGTATTTGTCTATGCATATACCTATAGTATTGTTGCCCACTATGATGCTTTGGTCGAGGGCACCAATCTGTGAATAAACCATAGGAATATCCATGTCTGGCATTATCTCTTTGAGTCTTTTGAAACATTTGGTTAGTTCCTTGTTTATATCCTCCATATTGGCATACTGCTGTTCAGCGCTATTTATTAGTTCCTGTAGCACAGTGTCTTGATAGAAAGCCAAATATTTCTGGTTGATCTCAGGATCGTTCACCTTTCCAATCTTGAGCACATCCTCAATGAGCGTGCGGGTCTGCATTGGATAGTCGGTATTCATTTGCTGAAGAGCCGAGAAATCTCCTGTGGTGAGATAAAGGCTTTGGATACGATCATAGCGCTCCACTTCAATGGAGATTTCATCGTCGGTCACCCAACTAAGTTTCCATTGACAACCCACACAAGCAAAAAGTATGGCAAACAATAAGAAATAAATCTTTTTCATTGATATATGGAATGCGCTCTTATGTTAAATTACCTTGCAAAATTACTAATTAATCTTGAATAAAACAAATTATTCACTAAAAAAATTAAAATAACAAGCATAAAAGAACAAAAATGATATATAAATACTAATAATCTGAGCATTTTTGCAGATATTTTACTACTTTTGTGTGAAATAAGCTATCTATCTACATTTACAAGAAATCAAACAAGAGATGAAAAGAGTGTTATTATCCTTTATTTCTGCCCTTGGTATATCATCTGCCATGGGAGCTGTAATAATTGAAGTTAATGTGAGCAACCGTGCTTCTATCTCAAAGAAAGATGCACCAGTAGTGGTGAACATCGGCAAATACAATGCAAAGTCTGCATTGGTAACATGTGGAGGTAAGGAGATATCCAGCCAGATGGACGATTTGGATGGCGATGGCACTTATGATGAGTTGTGTTTTGTGGCTGACTTTTCCCAAAAGCAAAAGCAGACTTTTGTAGTGACCTTGTATGACGAGGGCACACCAAAGAATTATACTCCGCGTGTTTATGCTCAGATGATGCTTACTAACAAGAATGTCAAAATCAAGAACAAGCAGAATCTTTTTATCAAGAGCATGACAGTGGAAAATGGTACCAACCCTTACAGCACGGTGCATCATCATGGTCCCGCTTTTGAGAGCGAGTTGGTAGCATACAGGATTTATTTCGACCATCGCCAAACTGTTGACTTGTATGGCAAGTATTACCACAGGCTGGAGCTCAAAGAAACACAATTCTATCCTGACGATGCCCAAAAGGCATCCAAGTATGGCGATGATGTATTGTGGGCAGGCCAGTCTTTTGGTTTGGGTGCTATGCGCGGTTGGGATGGCGAGAATCCCCGGTTTCTCGATGATGTAGACCTGCGCACCGAGTCGGTATTGGCCAAGGGCCCCGTGCGTACAATCGTAGAAATCATCGACCGAGGCTGGAACACCTGCAATGCTGGCAAGGACAAGATTACCATGACCACCCGTTATATCCTATATGCTGGTCATCGCGACTGCATCGTGGATGTTCGTTTTGACCGTTCCATCCCCGACTATCGTCTTGCTACAGGCATTCTCAACATCTCTGGTTCGAGCGAACTCAGCGATCATAAGGGATTGCGTGGCTGCTGGGGGGCTAACTGGACCGTGGCTGCCAAGGATACTCTCGGCCATAAGAAAGAGGTGATAGGTCTTGGTATATGCATTCCTCAAGAGAATATCTCTGAGGAATTGGCAGCAGATGCCACCAACTATCCCTTTGTGGTAAAAAGTTCAGGTGACCGAATACGCTACGGCATCACCTTCTGCTCCGACAATGAGATAAACTCTTCTTATCATTCATCTGCCGAATGGTTTGACTATCTGAAAGAATGGAAGCACGATTTCCTCTCACCTCTTGAGATTGAAGTCAGGGAGCGGAAGTGACGCAAACCATTTCTTTCCTTTCACATAATACTGCCAGAGCAATGACCCGTTCATCTGCTCTGGTATTTGTTTTAATGTCCTCTTGGCTTGTATCTCTTTTCTGTCGGCATCAAAGTCATACCTCCATTCCATAAAAGCCCTTCTTCCTTTTATCACTGCCTTGCAGTCGCCCCAATTTCTTTTGAGCAGTAGCATCTGTGCCGCTGCCAGCATATCAAGCCACCATCTCATCCTCATCACGTGGGCAAGTTCATCGTCGCTGGCACATTTATATATCATGGTCAGATTATTCCTGAAATTGAGGAATGTCTTCCTCGGATTAGCCTTTGGCAGTGTTCCACCTCCCACATGATACACAATGCTTTGGGGTATGCAGGCAATCGTTCTACCCATTATCCTGAGGCGCCAGCACAGGTCAATCTCCTCACAGTGAGCAAAGAACCTGCCGTCCAGTCCACCGGCTTCCCAATAGTCGCTGCTTCTTATCATGAGTGCTGCCCCCGTTGCCCACATCACAGACACGGGTTGGTCATACTGTCCCTTGTCCTCCTCGATGGTATCAAAGATTCTCCCTCTGCAAAAGGGATAACCATACTTGTCTATATACCCTCCCGCAGCACCAGCATATTCAAATTTCTGCCTATCTGCTATCGACATCAGTTTGGGTTGGCATGCTGCTGCCTCTGGGGTATTGTCCAAAAAGTCTATGAGTGGGGTGAGCCAACCTTTGGTTACTTCGATATCAGAATTGAGCAAAAGGAAATACTGGGCTTCTATTTGTTTCAGAGCCTTGTTGTATCCCTCTGCAAATCCCCAGTTCTCATCCAGTATGATGATCTTGCACTGGGGAA
>JALFPC010000011.1 GCA_022782305.1 Prevotella sp.
ACGGTCTTTCTCTGCCTGTGTAATTGGAATGATGGTGCCATGACGAGGCGTGAACTTACCGCGAGTTGCTGTGTTTGCCACCACTTCAAAGGTTTTGAGGTCGGCAGAACGACAGAACTGATAGTGGCCACTGCCGTAGCAATCGTACATTACAATCCAAGATTTGCCATCTATGCTCTGGCATACGCCCACACCTTCTACCGCCTCTTTGGTTTGATCTACATGCCCAGGAACTTTTGTCCACTGGCTTCCAGGCTTTGCGCCCTGCTGTGCAGTGAGCGTTTTGGCAGTAGCCTGGAAGATGCCACGTCCGCTCTCGGACTTGTAGAAGAGGTGGTAGAGCCCATCTGCAGGATTCCATACTATGTCGCCATCTATTGTAGCGGCACCGTTGTCAAAGAGGAAAGTGGGTTCGCCTATTAGGTCGGTAAAATCATCGTTTACGTACGAATAATAAATGCGGTCAAAGGATTTGGGGTCGTTTGTGCGGAGCGAATAGAAGACCATATAGCGCCCCGTCTGCTTATCGTAGATAGTTTCTGGAGCCCACACGCGAATCACGTTTCCCCATTTTTTGGGGTACTTGGTTGGGAAATTAACCACAGAGTGAGTCCAGTTTATGAGGTCAGTACTTTTCATTAGCACCATTCCCCTATTGCTGCTCCAGCCGTAAGCCGAGCGCATGTCGGTTACGACCATATAAAATGTTTTGCCATCTTCGCCACGTAGGATATGAGGGTCGCGCACGCACTGCGTGAAGGCTATGGTATCGCTGGCGATAACAGGAAATCCCCCATTTAGCGGCGTATAATTATACCCATCGTCAGATAACGCATAGCAAATCTGCTCCTGCTCAGGTGCGTTGCCTGTAAAATAAGTGAAAAGATAAGCCACCTTGTCGCTGGTCTGCTGCGCCATGCCCATGCCCGAAAGGGCGATGGCGCCAATAGTCATTAGTAGTTTTTTCATTTCGAAGATTGGAATAATTGATATGTTAGTAAAATTCATTGCAAAGATAGCAAAAATTATTCAATCGGGCAAAGAAAGGGAGAAAGATTTTGGGTTCACTTCATCAGAAGCCCCCGAAGCCTCCACGGCGATTGCCGCCTCCTCCGTAGCCACCGCCACGAGAGCGTGATCCCTCGCGCATTTCTCCAGGCATGTCGGCAGGAGCACCATCACGCATGCCTCGGCGTGCCTCCTTGGTACCAAAGAGATTCACCTTATATATAATATGTAGCATTGCATAACTTGTGATGGAGTTATACTCGGTGTCGCTGCGTCTCATGGCATCGATGGTGCGGCTGAAGGTACTCTGCTCTCTTAGTATGTCGTAGAGCTGTAGAGTGAAGGTGAGAGCCTTGCCCTTTAGCATGCTTTGGCTAATCTGGGCATTCCAAATCAATTCGTTGGTATTCATGGAGTTATCTGAGAAGCCCCTGCGACTGTTCATGCTCATGTCAGTAGATAGTTGAGTGCCCCAAGGGAGAGTGAGATTAGTATTGAAGCCATATCGGTAGCGCCAAGTGTCGAGATTTGCTGTGGGCTGCAGGGCATTGCGCGAGTGGTCATAATTTAACGATCCTGTGATTTCAAACTCAATCCAGTCATTTCTGAAACTTGTGGCCAACTGCTCGGAGATAGTTAGATTCTTTGTATTGCTCTTGCTTGCAACAGCCCCACGGTTGAGGTTGACATATCCCACACTGTTTACGTAAGACACTCCAGTGGAGGTATTGACATTGAACCGAGCCATAGAGTCGATGGCAGTGTTAAACATCACATTGCCACTTATGCGCCAATTGCCATTTATATTCTCTGGTCGAGAATAGCGTCCGCCCGTTTCGGGGTTGTATGTCACCATATTTGCTATACTATTAGAGGTGGTATTAAACTGCAGGTTGGCATACATTACACGCTGGTATGTGGTCCATGCATTATTATAGAAGAGTCTGAAAGAGTTGGTGAACGAGGGTTTGAGCCCTGCATTACCAGTAGACACGTTGAGAGGGTCGCTATCGTCTTTTATTTCGAGCAGGTCAGAGATGCTCGGTTGCGAAGTGCTACCGCGATAGTTGAACCTCAGTTGGCTCACCTTGGAAATCTTCCATCGGAAGTCGGCCGTAGGAGTGAAATTAGTGACATTACGTGTAACCACGGTGTCTATGCCCTGGTATCTCTGGCTAAACTCCGTTTTCTGCGGCATGACCGTCACGCCGACATTGAAATTATACGCCTGGCGCACCACTCGCAGCATCACCTGTATGTCTTGAATATAATTGCGGTATTGCGAGAAGCGGCTGAGGTCGTCGTCGAGATATGACTGCCATGGGTTTGTCAGCGATGCATGGCCGAGATAATCCTGCCATGAGCGATATGAGGGGTTAACGCCATCGAAGAAGCGTGTATATGGGTTGCTATCATCAGCAAAGTTGTATGTGGAGCGTGTGCTTTTTGTAAACTTATATTGATATTCGTATGAGAACTGCAGATATGTTTTTGGCAAGATAGGTTCGCTATAGGTCATCTTGGCACTATAGTTATAATTGTGTGCAGGAGTCACATTATACCTATTCGTTTGGTATGTGGAGTCTTGCCCCATTTGGTTTGTGAGTTTATATAGCCACACATCGCTGGTGCTCATGCTCTTGCTCTCTTGGTCGGTATATTTATAGTTGAAGCGCAGGGTAATGTTTCGTCCAGTGCTGCTCAGTCGGCGGTTTAATTGTAGCATGGCACCAAAGGATGTATTGTCGCTATAAGATAGAGAATTATTGAGTTTTCTGTTTACCATGAGACCCTCATTGCGCAGTATGTCATACTCAGTCAGAGGGTTACTGACATAGAGGTATGGGTCTTCATCGAAGGTAGCCGACTGGCTATTGCCAAGGCCGTCGCTCGAGTTAAAATTGAATGTAGGTCTGAATAGGATATTGGTCATCGTGTCTGGTGTCCATTCGATGCGCATGTTAGCGTTCCAACTATTGCTTCGGCTGAAATTCTGGCTGACACTGTTAGAAAACGACCCTGTTTGCGCCACGAAATTTTCTACTGAGCGTCGTGTGAAGGCGTCTTTATCATCATGTCGCCACATGATGCCACCATCGAGTTTGAGAGTCTTGCCATATTTATAGTTGAGGTTGAGGGCTGCCATCTTGCTTGAGTTGAGCCCCTGTCTGCCAGCGCCGCCCCTTGGTCCGCCGCCCCCTCCAGACATGCCCATGTCTCCCACGTTGTTAGCATTGCCGAAGGCCATAACTCTAAAATTCTTGGCCATAGAAGCCCCCATGATGCGTCCGGCATATCTGTTGTGTGTGCCAATGGCGAGGTCTGTATTTGTCATCTTACCCTTGTTCATACCTTTTTTTATGCCGAAGTCGAGCACTGTCTGTTCTTCGCCATCGTCGACGCCCGAGATGCGTGTAAGGTCGCTCTTTTGGTCGTATGCTTTCACTTTCTCCACAATAGATGTGGGCAGGTTTTTCATGGCCAGTTTGGTGTCGCCAGTCATAAACTCCTCGCCATCAACGAGAATTTTCTTTACCTCCTTGCCATTGATGGTAATCTTGCCGTCGTCGTCTATTTTGGCACCAGGCAATTTGCGCACCAGTTCTTCGAGCACCGAACCCTCTGGCAGTCGGTATGCGCCAGCATTATATACTATGGTATCATCTTTCATGGTCATCTTGGCGAGGTTTGCGGTGACCACAGCCTCGCGCAGCATGATGGCATCGATGCCCATCTTTATAGTGCCCAGGGCCACATCCTTATTGTCGTTGATGGTTATATTGCGTGTGTAGGGTTTAAAACCCACATTTGTCAACTGTAGGATATAGCGTCCATTGGCAGGAGCCTCGATGGAGAAAAGTCCATTGGCATCGCTCACCACCCCCTTTACCATTGTGCTGTCAGACTTGAGCAGTTTGACCGTGGTCATAGAGAGCACCTCTTGGGTTTCTGTCTCCACCACACGTCCTGTCACCTTGCGCTGGGCAGCCACCTCCGCACAGAGGCATGCCACCACGGCTAAAATCAAAAATCTTTTCATTTGCTAATTATCATGCTTTGTTTTATGTCATTATGACGCCCAGAATGCAAAAAGGTTTAAGAAATGAATGATAATTTGCAAAAAAATAACTACCTTTGCCCACAAAACATCATGGAGACAGACAGACTCCCTGCGCATAAAGATAAAGGAAATGGAAAAACAGAAGATATTATTTGCCAATGATATAGTGGCCGAACTGGATGACGCCATCAGGGGCATAGACCACGACAAAGTGTTTATATTAGCAGACAGCACCACACGCCAACTATGCCTGGGTCGCATAGAGAAATGCCCTATGCTGGCTGATGCCAAGGTGATAGAGATTGGCGATACCGACACCCATAAGACCCTCGAATCGCTTACACACGTGTGGACAGAACTGGGCAACGGGGGCGCCACACGCCATTCGCTGATGGTAAACCTGGGAGGCGGCATGATTACAGACCTTGGCGGGTTTGCAGCATCTACATTCAAGCGGGGCATCAACTTCATTAATATCCCTACCACGCTGCTGGCAATGGTAGACGCATCGGTGGGCGGCAAGACTGGCATCAACTTCAACGGACTGAAAAACGAGATTGGGGTGTTTAGCAATGCAAACCTCGTGATTATAGACACACAATTCCTCAAAACCCTCGACCAGCAGAATATCTGCTCAGGATACGCCGAAATGCTGAAGCATGGACTGATAAGCAACACAGGGATGTGGAACCAACTGATAGACTATGACCTGCACAATGCCAACCTGCAACTGCTGCAGGATATGGTGAGACAATCGGTGGGGGTGAAAGAGCGCATAGTGGCTGACGACCCACTGGAGCATGGCATACGCAAAGCACTCAACCTGGGGCATACCTTTGGTCACGCCTTTGAGTCAATGGCACTGGAGCGCCAACCAGTGCTGCATGGCTATGCCGTGGCATGGGGTATGGTGTGCGAACTCTATCTGAGTTGCATCAAGACAGGATTTCCCGTAGACAAAATGCGCAAGACGGTGGCTTACATCAACGAATGCTACGGCCGAATGGATATATCATGCGACGACTATGACAAACTGATACTGCTAATGACCCACGACAAGAAAAACATGGGCAATAGCATCATCTTTACACTGCTGGGAGAGGTGGGCGACATACGCATAAACCAAACAGCAAGCAAAGAGGAAATCATCGAAGCCCTCGACTTCTACAGAGATGGGCAATAGATAAGACAGCACACATGCCTATGTTTACAAGTCGGGGCAATAGAGGGCCTTGGCCTTGGCACGCGCTGGTTTGCCCGTGTCGGTGAGAGGCAGCAAGGGCACGGCAATATAATGGGCGGGCTGCCAATAGCGCGGCAACTCACTACGGCATATCTCCATGGCCTTTGATTCGGCATCGTGGGCATTATTATTGTTAGATTCGGCATCGTGGGCATTATTTTCGTTAGATTCGGCATCGTGGCAACCATGTTGTTGCACCTGAATGAGTAGTGCCATGGCCTCGCCGAATTTCTTATCTGAAACCTTTATGATCATAAACGGATATGGGAGCAGGGGACGCAACCTCTGCTCTACTTCTTCTATCTGTATCTTTATTCCACCGCTGTCAACCACATTGTCAATGCGACCGATGATGCGAAAACGGGCGCCATGGGCATCCATCTCAACAATATCATTGGTTTGCAGGGGGTGGGCACAAACCCTGGGCGCATCTACAACAAGGCATCCGCGAGAGTCGACACTGATGGTGACACCATCCAGCGGACTATACCACTCTGATGCCTCACTGCCGCTCAGACGCCTCAATGCCACATGCGAGAGCGTCTCGGTCATGCCGTAGGTGCTCCAGATATTGTTGGGGAAAAGGCGGAGTTGATGCTCCAAATGGCTATCTATGGCTCCACCGCCGATGATGAGATGGCGGATATGGGCAAGCAAACGCCGCTCACGGGGCACCTGCAGCGAATTGTATACCTGCATGGGCACCATGGCAGCAAAATCGGGCGCCTGCGACAAGGATGCCAAGGGATGACCCGACGGTGGCACTGTAATCAAGCGCAAACCGCAGGTGATGGCCCTTACCACCATCATCTTACCAGCAATATAATCTAAGGGCATGCAGAGCAGGGCACTATCGCCTGGGCGCAACTGTAGGTATTGGCATGTGGTGCGCGCAGAGGCCTGCATGCGACTCTTCTCTACTCGCATGGGCTTGGGTTTGCCCGTGGAACCGCTGGTGTGCACAAGCACGGTGTTGGCATCATCATGCCATTCGCTCAGAAACTCTTCAAGGGTCATAAAAGGTAAAAAGGTAAACGGTAAACTGGTCAACTGGTCATGTTGGTATTGTCGTTCTTGTCGTTCTTGTCGTTCTTGTCGTTCATGTCTGTATTGTCATATTGTAGTATTGTCGGTATTGAACCATAGTTGTTCGCCCTTGAGTTGGAGTGGCATGGGTATATTGTCGGTATAGAGTTGTCCTGTGCCCAATCCCTGCGGCATAATAGCATGTGTGCGTCTATCATTGCCAGACATGTATATATCGGCAGCCAATTGTGCCACGGCATTGAGCCCCACATTGCTTTCGAGAGCACTGGTAATCCATGAACCTATGCCCATGCTGCGGGCTATGGCTACCCACTCGCGGGTGCCCGACATGCCACCATGCAGGCTTGGTTTGAGCACTATATAGGCAGGCTTGATGATGTTGAGCACCTGGCGTTTCATGTCGGGAATGTTGATGCCAATGAGTTCCTCGTCGAGGGCTATGGGCAGTGGCGACTCACGGCATAGTTCAGCCATGTTGGCCCACTGTCGCTGACGTATGGGTTGCTCTATGGAGTGGATGGAATACTGCGAGAGGAGTTCGAGTTTGTATAGGGCATCATCGAAGCAGAAACCACCATTGGCATCTACGCGCAACTCGAGGTCATGATAAGAAAAGCGCTTGCGTATGGACTTGATCATCTCCAGTTCGGAGTCGAAGTCGATGGCGCCAATCTTCAGTTTGACGCAATGAAAACCCTGACTCAGTTTCTCTTCTATCCTAACCATCATCTCATCAAACGAGCCCATCCACACGAGGCCATTGATCACTATGGGCGCCTCGCCCCTGGAGAAAGGTGTATTGAAGAGGGCATAAGAGCCTGCCTGCAGGTGCGCCATAGCCGTTTCCAGTCCGAAGAGCATGGATGGATATGGCAAGAGCATCTGTCGGTTGATGGTGCCTGTCTGCTCTATGTGTTGGCATGCGGCAGAGAGTATGCTGTGGTATTCGGCAATAGCATCGCAACTGAGGTCTGGGAGGGGTGCACACTCCCCCACTCCCTGTCGTTTGGTCTGGGTGTCGGTGATGGTGACCATCCATGACTTGCGCTCGGTATAGGCACCCCTTGAGGTAGTGGCAGGCTGCTTGAAATGAAACACCCGCGGAGTTATCTCTATCTTAATCATGGTGAGAAATCTGTTATGGCAGTTTGGGATATTTCTTGAAGTCAGGTTTGCGCTTTTCGAGGAAAGCCTTGCCACCCTCATGTGCCTCATCAAGGAAGTAATAGAGCATGGTGGCATCGCCAGCCAGTTCCTGTATGCCTGCCTGTCCGTCGAGTTCGGCATTGAGACCAGCCTTTATCATCCTAAGAGCCAGTGGACTATGCTCCATCATCCTTTCGGCCCACTCCACACATTCGTCTTCTAGTCTGTCGAGGGGCACCACCTTGTTTACCATGCCCATCTGCTCAGCCTCGACGGCAGAGTATTGGCGACAGAGAAACCATATCTCGCGCGCTTTCTTCTGACCTACGATGCGGGCCAGATAACTGGCACCGAATCCAGCATCGAAAGAGCCCACACGGGGACCTGTCTGTCCGAAGATGGCATTTTGGCTGGCTATGGTGAGGTCGCACATAAGGTGGAGCACATGTCCGCCGCCGATGGCATAACCATTTACCATGGCGATGACAGGTTTGGGCAGCGAGCGTATCTGCTTTTGCACATCCAGCACGTTGAGTCGTGGCACTCCATCGTCGCCAACATATCCTCCGCGTCCTTTCACATGCATGTCGCCACCCGAGCAGAAGGCCTTGTCGCCAGCACCAGTGAGTATGACCACACTGATATTCTGCATCTCGCGGCAATAGGCAAAAGCCTGACTCATCTCATAGGTGGTGAGGGGTGTGAAAGCATTGCGATAACGTGGGCGATTGATGGTTATCTTGGCTATGCCGTTGTACTCTTCAAAGAGTATCTCCTTGAATTCCTTTATTGTTGTCCATTGTCTCTGTTCCATTGGTTTTGATTATTGATTATTGATTATTGATTACTGATTATTGATTATTCAACAACGAATATCACAAATTGCACGAATTATTGCTTTCACGAATTATCCGTTCCAGTTGCCTTTTTTTTACTCGTTTCATTCGTTCATTTCGTTCCACTCGTTCCATTCGATTATTGATTACTGA
>JALFPC010000012.1 GCA_022782305.1 Prevotella sp.
TCAGTAATCAATAATCGAATGGAACGAGTGGAACGAAATGAACGAATGAAACGAGTAAAAAAAAGGCAACTGGAACGGATAATTCGTGAAAGCAATAATTCGTGCAATTTGTGATATTCGTTGTTGAATAATCAATAATCAATAATCAGCAATCAGTAATCAATAATCAGTAATCAAAATAATGAAGAAAACCCTTTTGATCATGGCAACCACATTACTTGCCACCCCCATGCTGGCTCAGGTCTATCTCGACCCCAACGCACCTATAGAAGACAGGGTGAAAGACGCCCTCAGTCGTATGACTCTGCATGAGAAGGTGATGCTCTGCCACGCCCAGAGCAAGTTCACATCGCCAGGAGTGCCACGTCTCGGCATACGCCAGCTCAACATGAGCGACGGTCCTCACGGTGTGCGCGAAGAGATAGAATGGAACACATGGAGCGCAGCCAAATGGACCAATGACTCCATAGTGGCCTTTCCGTCGCTCACCTGTCTGGCTGCCACATGGAACCGCCAGCTCAGCCACGACTTCGGTCATGCCGTGAGCGAGGAGTTTGCATTCCGCAATAAGGATATCATGCTTGGTCCTGGCACCACCATAGCCCGCATGCCGCTCAATGGACGCAGTTTCGAGTATATGGGCGAAGACCCATACTTGGCAGGCGAGATGGCAGTGCCTTATATCAAGGCAGCCCAAGCCAATGGTGTGGCTTGCTGCCTCAAGCATTTCTTTCTGAATAATCAGGAGAAGAAGCGTATGTATGTGAATGTGAACGTGAGCGAGCGCGCTGTAAACGAGATATACCTGCCCGCATTCAAGAAATGCGTTGAAGAGGCCAACCTGTGGACCATGATGGGCTCATATAACAAATGGAACAATGTGCACTGCTGCGAGAATGACTCATTGCTCAACAAGATACTCAAGCAGCAGTGGGGCTTTGATGGTGCCGTGATCAGCGACTGGGGTGGCACCCACAATACCTGGGAGGCAGCCACGGGCGGTCTCGACATAGAGATGGGCACCGACACCAATGGCAAGACCGAAGACCGCAGCCTCGGATATAACACCTACCGTCTGGCTGATGCCTTTGAGGCTCTGCTGCGCGAAGGTAAGATATCTATGGATGTGCTCGACGACAAGGCATCTCGAGTGTTGCGCACCATCTTCCGCACATCCATGAACCCCAAGAAAGTGATCGGTTCGCAGTGCTCAGAGGCACATTATGATGCATGCAGTCGTATTGGCGAAGAGGGTATCGTGCTTCTGCGCAACAGCAACAACTTTCTGCCCATCGTAGCATCGCAGTATAAGCGCATACTCGTGGTGGGCGACAATGCCACACGCAATATGACCATGGGTGGCGGTTCGTCTGAACTCAAGACCAAGTTTGATATCTCTCCTCTTGACGGTTTGCGTGCCTTGTATGGCGACAAGATAGACTTTGCTCCAGGCTATTATGCTGGCAGAGCATTATATAATAAGGTGGACAAATTAGACCCCAAGAAGCTCGCCAAGATGAAGGAAGAGGCGCTGGCCAAGGCCAAAGATGCCGACCTTGTGATCTTTGTTGGTGGACTCAACAAGAATACCAACCAAGACTGTGAAGACAGCGACCGCGACAACTA
This sequence comes from Prevotella sp., assembly GCA_022782305.1. Lineage (GTDB taxonomy): Bacteria > Bacteroidota > Bacteroidia > Bacteroidales > Bacteroidaceae > Prevotella. The sequence goes on from JALFPC010000012.1 coordinate 1,627, forward strand.
TGACCTCTCTTATGGTCAGAATGAACTCATCTCTGCCCTTGCCCAGGTGCAGCCAAACATCATTGTAGCCACCTTTGGCGGCAATCCCTATGCCATGCCATGGATAAATGATATCAAGGCATTGCTCCATTGCTGGTATCTTGGTTCGATGTCTGGCAAGACCCTTGCCGATGTTATCAGTGGCGAGGTGAACCCCAGCGGCAAGTTGCCTGTAACCTTTGCCAAACGCCAGGCCGACTATCCCTGCTTCCAGTTTGGAGAAGAGGGCTATCCTGGCGTTGATGACCAGGTATATTATAAGGAAGGCATATATGTGGGCTACCGTTGGTTCAATACCAAAAAGGTGGCACCCCTGTTCCCCTTTGGCTTTGGTTTGAGCTATACCACCTTCAAGTATGGCAAGGCCACCTTGTCTGCCAAGGAGATGACTGCCGATGGCACTCTCACTCTCACTGTCGACGTTACCAACACGGGCAAGCGCGATGGCAAGGAGGTGGTGCAGTTGTATATCGGTGATGTTAAGAGTAGTGTAGACCGTCCGCTCAAGGAACTGAAGAATTTCGATAAGGTGAGCCTCAAGGCAGGCGAAACCAAGACCATTACATTCACTATCACTGCCGACGACCTCAAATATTACAGCGAGCAAACCCACGACTGGGTGGCTGAGCCAGGCAAGTTCAGGGCTTATGTATGTGCCAGCGAGACCGATGTTCGCTCTGTTGTTGATTTCACCCTCAAATAACCTCTATGATGACCATCACGCCTATAGCTCATTTCTGCTCGCCTCTCAAGGATAAGTTTGGCATACCGCGTCAGAGCGGCATTGTGGATGAGTTGCGTGGGCGTATAGTTTTTGAGCCCGAGTGGCGCAATGCCGATGCCATACGTGGCATAGAGGGTTTCGACTATCTATGGCTTATATGGTCATTCAGCAAGAATGTGGATGCTGCCAAGCATGCGCTTGTGCGGCCTCCCCGTCTTGGTGGCAATGAGTATATGGGAGTGTTTGCCACGCGCAGTTCGTTCCGTCCCAATAATTTGGCTCTTTCGTCGGTGCGCATGGTGGGCATAGAGCATCTGCCCGATGTGGGCACCACCATATTGGTATCGGGAGCCGACCTCATGGATGGCACACCCATCTACGACATCAAACCATATATCCCCGCCTATGACAGCCATCCCGAAGCGCGTGGCGGCTTTACCGACAGTCATGAGTGGCATCCGCTGGATGTTTCCGACCCTTCATCTCTGCTAATGTCATTGCCAGCTGCTGATGCCTCCGCCATACGCCATCTGTTGGCCCAAGACCCGCGCCCCAGTTATCATAAAGACCCAGAGCGCATCTATGGCATGCCATACGGCACCCATGACATCCGTTTCAAGGTGGCTGATGGCGTGGCGGTGATTATGGAAATCCGTTGATTAATAGTCATTCCATCAAAAGAATACTCGGCAGGCACTATAATATGCAATGAGCACATGGGGCAAGAATAGCTTCGTGTGCTTTTTGTATTACTATTACAGCCGTTTTTTATCACTATATGTGTTGCTAATGTTAAATTATGGTTACCAAACACATTTTTCTTGTTTTTTCTCATTGAATTCCTTTGCTTAATAGATAAAAATACGTAATTTTGCGGTGTCGATAATAAGGTAATAATATTTAGTCAATCTATCAATAGAAATCGTTTCATCGTTCTGTGGTCATACAACGACTGCATTGACAATGGGAAATCGTAATACGTTAATAATGTAATAATCAATCAATAATAAAAGTATGAAAAAACAATTATCTATTTTACAGACATTCCTTGTGACGTGTCTATTGCTCGTCATTGGGGGGGGGAGTAGTT